>CAZXOR010000055.1:0-6301 GCA_964642395.1 uncultured Methanomassiliicoccales archaeon
AACGGTTAGTGATTTGCGCATGTGCGTGCACGTTACTGAGTACGAGTTACAAACTCAGAGTGTATATCAGCGCGTGGAGCACCGTAGGTCTCCACAATTCACCTCGGTGTGGTTGCTGTAGGTCTCGATCCTGTCTCCCATCGTGTACCTCTTGGTGTCGACCATTCATCCGTCGAAGGTGTAGTACTCCAGGTCATCCAGATTTGGGTAGGAGTCCCCGTAGGTAAAGTAGGTCATCGTCTCCAGCCTCGACACGTCTTCCATGCCAGACATGTCGGAGTGATCCATCCTGAGTGCTGCGTTCCCGAGACGGAGACGAGCCTGACGTAGCCATTCAGGGCCAGCAGAACTTTTTTCGTCACAGTGGTTATCTCCTCGTCGTACCCTCCGCGGTTCAGCGGAGGAACCTCATGTCTCCGAGGCTCTCAACCGTGACCTAGATGTAGGAACTCTGAGTGGGGGACAACGTGACCGTGGTCTGCTCCACCCTGATGTCTTTGGGATAGGTTATCACCGCGTCACCGACGGTGAGCGTGTACTTTCTTCCGAACACAGGAATGAATACGAAGTTCACCGGGGTCCTGTCGTCGGGCTCCAGAGTGACGCTCTTGCTGTCTGAGTCGAAGACCCTGAAGAACCACCAGCCCTCAGACTGAATGTTCACCTTGCTGTCAGAGTTGATCGTGGTCACAGTGATAGCGTTGAAGCACTCGTCTTCCCCATCGTAGTTCAGTTTGCCAGTCCCGGGGACGTAGGTCTCCTAACCTGTCCTCACAATTTGCCACTCGAGCTTGGACCTGTTGAACGTGTCGGGTCCATCGTCGTGATTTTGTGCAGGTCCACGATCTTGAAGCCGGAATCTACGAAGGTCTCCGAGCCGATCTCCGTCACCGAGGACTCTTTCAGGTTAGTGATTGTCATGTATGTGCATCCCTTGAAGGCTCTGTCACTGGTGTGCATGAGCTTTTCGTGCATCGTAATCATCAACACCCTCGAGTTCTTGAAGGCCAAGTCGTCTATACGTTCGATCTCGAGGCAGGCGTCGAAGAACAGACCACTCGTGTTCTTGAAAGCGACCTCGCCAATCTCCTTGACGCTCGCCGATATGTAGACGTGCATGATGCTGTTGATGTCCTCGAAGGCGTGGTCGGCTATCTTGTTTGTCCAATTGACGACATCGTATGTCTTTTTCCATCCCTTCATGTCCTCGGACGTAAAGGTCTTCCAGATGTGGATCGTGTAGTAGTCAAGCGACCCGATCCTGACCAGTGTGTCTTCTTCCAGTACCTTGCTGTCCGCTATATCCACATCCTATGGCGCCGAGACTTAGGCGAAAGCCATAGCGGCCATTGCCAGCACGAAGCAGACTAGCATTATTCCATTGTTCGTATTATCACCCCTGCGACCGTTCGAATGGTTGACGGATGCCAATTCGAGGGGCCGTTATTTCATTGGCCTGCTGTGGGAGCGTACGCCAAACCTAAGGGCACCTGCCCGAGAAATTGCTGGTGGAGATGTCGTTGCACTTAAATCCATGTGAGCTGTTAAATAAGAAATAAATTATCTGGCACATAAGGTTGGGATGCGAATGAAATTAAATCTACTGAGGCGCCGGCTGAAGGAGGACCGCGTCCGCACGGACCGTCCGCGCTACGTATCGTCCATACAGAGGGATGTGCAGAAGTACGCGGGATGGAGCAAGGACAACGTCAACTCCGATTACCGTGCATCGAAGTCGGTGCGCACCATTGTTACGCTCGGGTATCTCGAGTATGAAAGCGGCGTCTTGGTGCTGACTCCAAAGGGCAGGATGCTCATGTAGAACCTACCCATCGGTCCCGCCGCTTTGGCGGAGTGAGCCGACGGAAAATGTTTCCATAATCTCCGTCCAACGAGAGCTCCGGTTCCCGCCAAGGTCACTCCAGGGTGGCCTTCTTGTACAGGAATTTGTCCGCGTCCAGGGGGATAGTGGCGTCGTACCCCACCTTCCACGTTGTACCCCCATGGGCGCTGGGATCCAAGGACGATCCCGCCGCACCAGGAATCTTTATGATCCTGTCAGCTTGCATCCTGGTGGCCACCGCCCATTCCACTTCCTTGTCGTCAAAGATGTCGATATCGTCGTCCACGACGATGACCTGCTTCATAGAGGTGTGTCCGGCAAAGGCGCCGATGATAGCGTTGGAGCCGTCACCTTCCTTATTCTTCCTTATCGAGACCACACCGTTCAGCCAACAGCATCCGCCTTCGGTGAGCCTGACGTTCTTCACCCTGGGGACCAGCTGCCTAACGCTCTTCAATATCATAGACTCCCTTGGCAGCCCCATCAGAAGGTAGTGCTCCCATCCTCCGGGGAGCAGGACATGAAAAATTGGGTCCCTGCGGGTCCAGATGCGGTCCACCTCGATCACAGGCTGCTACCTTTCGAAGTCGTAGGTACCGGTAATGTCCACAAAGGGCCCCTCGCTGGTCTCCCTGAGGGTGATCCTGCCCTCGAGCACGTAATCGGTGTCCGCGGGCACTAGGAGGCCGTTATCACACCTGCCGACCCTCAGGGGATGGTCGTGCCCCTTGTTGCACATGGCGGATGCCACCATGAGCTCGTCTGCACCGAAGTTCATGGAAGTGGCGGCGGCCAGCAGCACTTCGGCCCTGGCGCCAACGCAGATGGAGATCCTAAGTTCCTCGCTCCTTTCCTTGGCCATATTGTATATGGTAAAAAGGTGCCTGGGAACGAGCCTGACTGCGATATGGTTGGAGTCCATGATCATCATGCGGTGGAAGGACACATTCCTAAGCCCCTCGTATTCGGTCACGATGACGCCGGCCGTGATGTAGCGCCCACCGTCCTCTGGATAGTACCAGGGGATCGGCAGTTTCATCAAATCAAGCTTCGTGGAGACCTCCCTGAACTCCGGCTCATTCACGACCTCACAAGGCTCAGGGTTGTCTATGGCGTAGAGGAGGTACTCCACGATGCCCTCCCTAGGGATGTTCAGCACGGCGGCCATCTTTTCCCTAGTGGAGAACAGGTTGCCCACGGCCCTCCCGCCGTTGAGGTCCTCGAATAAGACGGTGGCGGTCTGGTCCTTCAGCAGCCTTCTGGTGACCTCTTGGGTGTTGGGGTCGATATGCTCGGTGACTGTGATAATGTTCCCTGATATGGACTCTCTGATTGACATGCATGGACCATCGGCATGTTCCCGTTTCTATTTTGGGTACGACCGTTCGGACACCAGGCGCAACGGAAGAAATCGTGAAACACTTTAAGGATCATCTAATTATTATGAAGACAAAATTCCAACCTGAATCTGGGCATCTCGCCGGTGGCCACCTAGGGAATGCTCGGATATCGGTCGGAGATTCTTTTTCACTTTGGAATCCTCAATCGTAGGAAGGAATCCCGGGGAGGCTACACCCCTTTCGTTATTAAGGTTTTAAAACATTGGACAATCCTGGCGGATCTGCAGCCCGGCCATCCGTTATGATGGCGCACGTACGCGCCCGAAGGAGCTCCGTTCCGAATAGCCCATAAATAGGGGTACCGGATGGAGATGCCCATGTCCGATCAGATCGAGGAGACAATCAGAAAGTTCACTCTCCAAAACGCTGTACTTTTCAAAGGGAAGGCCAACACTAAAGCTGTGATGGGGAAGATCCTTGGAGGACACCCCGAGCTCAAATCCAGGGTCGCCGAGATCATCCCGCTCATCAACCAAATTGTGGAGGAGGTTAATGCCATGCCGGCGGAGGATCAAAGAAGGACCATCGAGAAGATAGACTCCAGCATGCTGGTCAAGGAGAAGAAAGAGCGCCACTACGAACTTCCGGAACTCGAGGACGTGGATGGGAAGGTTGTCATGCGTATCGCCCCTGGACCCTCCGGCCCACTGCACATCGGCCACACTAGGGTGTCTGTCCTCAACGATGAGTATGTCAAGAGGTACGGCGGGGATCTGGTCCTGAGGTTCGAGGATACCAACCCGGAGAAGATCGACCCGGATGCCTACGACATGATCCCCGAGGACCTGGAGTGGCTCGGCGTAAAATGCTGGAGGACATACATCCAGTCGGACCGGTTTCCCATATACTACAAATACACCAGGAGGCTGTTGGAGATGAGGAAGGCATACGTATGCACCTGCGATGGCGACCACTGGAGGGAGCTGAAGGAAAAGTCCGTCGCATGTCCTTGTCACGACCTTCCGGTAGAGGAGCAGTTAGACAGGTACGACAGGTTCCTCGTCGGAGAGTACGAAGAGGGGAAGGCGGTGGTGGTCATGAAGACCGACCTGCACCACCCCAACCCGGCGGTCAGGGACTTCGTGGCCCTCAGGCTGGTGTTCAATTCCCATCCCAGGACTGGGGACAGGTACGTTGCTTATCCGATGATGAATCTCTCAGTGGCAATCGACGACCACGAGATAGGAATGACCCATATCATCCGCGGGAAGGACCATCTGAACAACACCCTCCGTCAAGAGTACGTGTTCGACTACCTGGGTTGGAGAAAGCCGGTCTACTACCACTATGGGCTAGTCAACATCCCCGACACGGTGCTCAAGACATCGGTCATCAAGAAGGAGATCCGGGACGGGATATACACCGGATGGGACGACGTCAGGACCGGGACCGTCAGGGCGATGGAGCGCAGGGGCATCAGACCGGAGGCCATCAGGAGATACTGGGTGGAAGCCGGGATGAAATCCGTGGACATTCAGTTCTCATGGGACAATCTGTACGGCATGAACAGGGACATCATCGATACGGTGTCCAACAGGTACTTTTTCGTCCACGACCCGGTGAGGTACGACATCAACGGCGCGGATGTTATCGAGGGCTCCGTGCCGAGGCACCCCGACTATCCAGAGAGGGGCGTCAGGTAGTACAAGCTCAAGGACCCCAGGACAGTGTTCCTGTCCTCCGAAGACTCCAGGTTGTTCTCCGAGGCAAAGAGGATAAGACTCAAGGACCTCTGCAACCTAGAATACGGGCTCCCCGCAAGGTACGCCGGCGACGACGTCTCCGTGCTGAAGCAGGGCGTGCGTGCGGTCCAGTGGGTTGGATAGGACTCCATTAAAGCGGAGCTTCTCATGCCCAATGGGGAGGTATGGAAGGGACTCGCCGAAAGGACCCTGGCCGATGAGACGACAGAGACCGTCCAGCTGGAGAGGGTCGGGTTCGCCAAGATTGAGTGCAAGGAGTCCGGGAAAGTTTCCATGGTGTTCACTCACCGCTAAGGAGGCAGAGAAATTCGAATCCCTCCTCGGATGGTTCTCCGGGGAGGGATGAGTCCCCATTAGAAACCTCGCATACCCGGAATCCTAAGGATTCACTGTCAAGGCGCGGTTCAAGAAGGAGTTATGTCCATTCTATGATTACAAACTTCTGATTTGAATTCCATTCGATTCTTGCCAGCCCGCATCCCATAACACGGGATTCACTATGCGTTCAGCCTCTTCGACGATTAGTCCGATCATCAGGTCATGCAGTTCAGAACTCTGATTGTCGAAAACCATTTTTCTCGTTGCATTCTAGCGGGCCTTAATGCATCTCCGTTCGTAGTCGAACAATCCCATCTCGACGGAGTATGTCCTGCTCCCATGCTAAAACCTGGCAAATCTTTCCTTGACTTATGAGAGGGAATCCATTATTTCTACCAAGTCGATCACCATCCCTGTCGAAGCATACCGACACCTTATCGGCGATGATCCTCCTGATCTATTTATCATCAATATCATCCACATAGATGTCTCCTCAATCGTCGAACCATACCTTCACCTGTCTTTCTAGCACAGGCATCAGAGGGAGGTCAGATCTCTCAGATAGATACTCGGTCAGCTCAGTATATATCTGGCAATACTAGTCGTTCACATAGTAGCGGATCTGTTCGTCTGTCGGCCGGCACCATGGCTTCAGTCGCTGTCTCACGAGGTTCATATAAGTCATCGTACCCTTGTCTTGAAGCATCACTGGTCGCTCTGACCGTCAGCTTGAAATCGGGCCCTGCAATATTCCTTTTCTACAATCTAATCATTCTCCCAGTTCTGTGATTTATTTCTTCAGATTCAGTTGTTAAAGGCTGTTGGGAGTCATCTGTGTAATCACGATCGGAAATCCATCACAAAGAAGTGCACAGACTTTGGCATTGGTTTTTGCATCATAAAGTGGATTTTTTTAACCTAAGTTTATCACTTGTATTCAGTAATGTGCACTCGCACACGAGAGGGTGCGCACGTACGTGCGTGAGTCGCTGATCTCCCCGATCATCTTCTGACGGATGTTGGCCCGTGCGGCGAAG
>CAZXOR010000056.1:0-6294 GCA_964642395.1 uncultured Methanomassiliicoccales archaeon
TACGCGAACAATCAGCTGACGCTAACATTCGCTCTCGTGTGCATGCGTACGTACATGCATGCGTGCAGGCATCAATTAACAAACTCAAGCTGAACTGACTGTCCTTGTCCAAGCCGGGGTCCTCGATTTGACATACTTCTTGTTCTTCTGGAGGTTGTATCCTTCGTCGTCCAGCATCATCGATACAGTGACATGGCTCACGGAGAACCCTTTAAGTCTAAGGGTATCGGCGAGATTTCTAGTACTCAGGATTGTCCAGGTCAGGGGGCTTTCGGGATCGCTGACAATGTTATCGTCCAGCATGGATTCGAACACTGTGTCAATCCTTGACTGAGCCTTCTGTGCGGGCTTACGGCCCGCACCGGGACCATGATTCTTCCCTGTTCCGATGGATTCGGACACGCTCTTGGATCCCTCAGAGCATCCTTGATCTTGCACTTGCCCTTGACGATGGTCATTGTGGAGACGTCGGTCATCTTAGCGAGCTCAGTGGCGCTACCGCAGCCTATGATATCGAATAGCACCGCCAGCATGTGTTTGCGCTGCTTCTCGTCCAATTCAGGTATCATAACACCGAAAAACTCCTGTACATCGTTAGAATTGACCACGTACTACATAAATTGACCATACAGGATATAAAATAATCATTATTAATTTTGTAACAGACCCTAATTAACGGTTTACATCCCGATTCGAGGCACAGGCCGTCGGTCAGATGTTCTTGGTCATGTACGGCAGGTCGTCCGTGAAGCCTAGGGACCTGTAGTACCCCCTGACCCCAACGCCGCTGGTTACCCTAATCCTGGTACGCCCTGCCTCCCTGGCTATCCTCTCTGCCTCCGCGACCAACTCCCTTCCGAAGCCCCTATGTTGCCAGTCCTCGCCCTCGTCGCCGATAGCGGCAACTTTCCCGAAGATCTTCAGCTCTCTTATCGTCGCGGCGGAGTTCGAGTCCAGCCTGACCCTAGCGTAGCCGATGATGGAATCTTCATACTCCAAGACCACGAAGTGCTCCGTGCCCCCACATGACTCGTAGACGATGTCCTTCATTTCCACCTTTCCGGGATCGGACAGTACGGCCCCTGTGCGGCCGACCTCCCTGCAGCGGATGCACCTGCATACGGTGCCCTCTTTTTTCATACTGTCTGCCACCAGCTGACGAATGTTGCTCTTCTTGATCCCGGCAGCGATCTCCATTACGGGGATGTCCCTCTAGATGCGCTGGATGCGGACGTATTCAGGGACCACCATCTTCATCCTGGACAGCAGCTCCACGGCCGTATACTCCAGGTACGGGCTGTACTCCCCATCCTCCCACATCCTGTAGACCTTCGTTCCGGGGACAACGAGCAGGGGGTAGAACTTCAGCATATCCGGCCTATACGCCGGGTCGTCGAACACCTTGAGGAAGCACTCGTAGTCCCTTTCTGGGGACGATCCCGGGAGGCCTGGCATGATGTGGTAGCATATCTTGAGACCGTGTTCTTTGCAGTCGCGAGTGCATCTGCGGACCTCCTCTATACCATGGCCCCTGTCTACACCAGCCAAGATCTCGTCATCTAGGATCTGGACCCCCAGCTCCACCCTGGTAGCGCCGAAACCCATTGCCTTCTAGATTTGCTCCGCTGCGAACACGTCTGGACGGGTCTCCACGGTCAGGCCTACACACCTGTGGGCGGAGGTCTCGTTCAGCCTCTGGGCCTCCTCCAGTGTTCCGGAGTCCACTCCGTTGAGCGCATCGAAGCATCTATGAACGAACCACTCCTAGTACCTCGGGTCGCGGCTAGTGAATGTGCCTCCCATCACGATCATGTCAATCTTGTCTGTCTTGTGCCCGATTTCGGTCAGCTGCGTGATCCTATCTGTGACCTGCATCCACGGGTCGAAACGGTTCCTGTCGGCCCTTCTGGCCGCCGGTTCTTTCCCGGTGTAGGACTGGGGTGAGTCGTTCTGTACCCCTCCGGGGCAGAATGAACAGCGTCCGTGAGGGCAGTCATGAGGGGAGGACATGACCGCCACTACCGCCACACCGCTGATAGTGCGGGTGGGCTTCTTGACTAGGAGCGGTGTGAACAGCCTGATGTCCTCCGGACCGATGTTGGCCAGGATGTCAGAATTCGAGGGCACGTCCCTGAATCTGTAAGCCCTGCACAGCTTCAGTTTCAGGTTCTGTAGCTGTCTGCGGTCCGTGACCCTTCCGGCTTTGACCGCATTGATTATCTCACGGGAGAATGCAGCTATGTCCAGCTCAGCCATAGAAAACGCTGCCCGCGTCAGCTCTCTTCTCTGGCTTCTCTGGAGCCGGCTCTAGCTGGTCCATGCAGACCACCGAGGATGCGGCCAGGAACCTAATCGTCCCGTCCACGTCGAAGACCAGGACGGTCTCGGAGCCGATAGCCGACATCCCCTTGTAGACGCCCTCGAACTCTTTGCACTCGTTGTGGGAGTATCTCCAAGAAACACTAAACTTCGCGCCGGGCATGACAGAGTACTCGTTTTCCATTGAAAATCACCTGTTCTGTGTAAGCTTCTGGAAATGGACTAAGGTCCTGCGGTAGTTCTCCATAGCCATATTCACGTTGGCCTCAGTGAAGCTCCAGGCTTTGACCAAGTCGCCAAACCTGATGCGATACCCCTTGCGGACCTGCCCGTCGTACTCCACGTCCATAGCCTCTAGGAGGTCCATCAGTTTGAGCTTGTTAATGTGCCTGTAGATGGTGGGCTTGGTGGTTCCCAGGAGGGTCGCCAGCTCCTCTACGGTCCATGCCTTCGATGGGTGGACCATGAGATGGTTCATGAAAAGACGGTACGGGACGCTTTCTCTCACGGTTATGGCGCCGGTTTTGGGGTCGTATCCCTTCGGAAGGTAACCTATTTGCACAAGTAGGGTCTCAGCGACGACGTTTATGTCATCGACCCCGGTCATCGGGGTGTTGCTTACCACCTGGAGTTCGAACACTTCAACCGCCTCGAGCGCTTACTGTTAAGCTGGTATATTAACTTTGTATCGGGTTGATATTAAAAGAGTGCTATGAAACTTGATTCAGCTCGCACCAGGTCCTTGAGACGGTCGATGGCCAGCAGGATGCTGGTGGTCGGGATGACACGGGATACTGGGATGGATAGGATCTTCTCGATCGTTGGGGCCACGATCGGGGCGCAGACTACCGCCAGTGCGCCGTCACGCTCCGCGCGGACCGCGGCGATGATCGCATCCTCTACCGTGGACACAGGGTACTCCTTGACGCTCACAGTGAGCCCGTCCATGTCTATGGACTTGGGGAGGTTCTCTAGGACGGTGGTGAAGGCGATGACCGCGATGAAGTGGGAGTCCTCTGGTTCCATCAGGATCTTTAGCGATTTGATCACTTGACGCACAGTGCGCAGGTTGGGCTCACGTTTGTCCTCCAGGATTTTGTACATGGTGCTCTGTGAGATGCCTGATATCTGGCAGAACTCGTTCAGGGACATATTAAGCTCGTCGTCTAGGATGCTGCGGAAGGCCTTCTGGAACCCGCCGTCTTCCCTGAGCATTCCCGCTATTAGGTCAGATACTGTCATCAGCTACCCTTATTGGCGAACGTCGCCGCTTTGGTCCCGGCAACGCATCCCTGACCTACAGCCTTCGCAACCTGCCAGGGCCTGCCGGTGATGTCGCCACATGCGAAAACTCCCGGGACAGAGGTCCTGCAGTCGCAGTCCACCTTGACAGTGTCGTCCATCTCCGGCATGACGTCCAGGTCCATGGCGAGGTCCGCAGAGGACCTGGCCCCCAGTTCGATGAACACGCCGTCCGTCGGTATCACGGTGCCATCTTCCAGCTCCAGCGCCTCCACGTTCGGTCTACCCAGGATCGCCTTTGGCCTAGCACTATACATCTTCACTCCCGTGCCCATCGCCTTCTTGACCAGGATGGGGTTGGCTTGGATGTCCCAGGCGACCCATGATGTCTCCGACGCGAAGCCGGTCATCATCTCTGCGGACACGGCGGCCTCTGACTCATTCCCCACGATAACCGTCTTGCGGCCCCTGTAGAAGTTGCAGTCGCACATCGCGCAGTAGCTGACCCCCTTGCCGAAAAGTTCCTTTTCCCCAGGGATGCCCAACTTCCTCCTGGATATACCGGTGGCGATAACCACCGCCTTGGCCGAGTATTCGGTACCGTCCTCCAGCGTGAGAGCAAAGCGACCACCTGACCTGAAGGCGGAGATCACATTTTGTCCGGTGAACACCGCGCCTGTGGACTCGGCCTGGCGGATACCCTCTGCTATAAGGACATCCCCCGAGACTCTGCTGGTTCCGAAGTAGTTGTCCATCTTCGTCCCCGAGACCGCACTGGCAGATGGCTTCCCCGCGACGGCCACGGAGGCCCTGCGCCTTGAAGCGTGGATCGCCGCCTGAATGCCGGCGGGGCCGGAGCCTATGATAAAGACGTCGGTTTCCATCAGAGACCGCCGACATACTCGAGGATGTCCTCTTTAGGCCTGAGTCCGACCAGCGTGCCGACCAGAACCCTGTCCTTGAATACTAGAAGGGTGGGAATGGCGTTGATGTTAAACCTGACTGCGATGGCCTGGTTCTCGTCGGTGTTGAGCTTAGCTACGCCTGCTTTGCCGGAGAGATTGTTGGAGACCTCCTCGATTATGGGTCCCATGCGCCTGCAAGGTCCACACCAGGGGGCCCAGCAATCGATGATCGCAATCTGGTTCGATTCAATGAATGAGTCGAAGTTGGACTCGTTGAGTTCTGTGACCATATTAATCAGTCCCGTATCTACCTATGGTTTAAATAATAGGTTTGAGGGCTTCGGATCAGGTCGAAGGACCTGGCCAACGGAAGGTCCGGGTACTGCCCGATCCTGTCTGGAATGACATCGAGGTCTTCCCCGTAGAGCTCTGAGAGCTCTTTATGAAGGGCCTCTATCCTGTCCGCACCACGGTTCGCTCCATTGTTCCTGAGCTTCTCTACGGAATGCGTGTGCATGACGACCCTGTTGTCGCTGACCATGTTGTCCGCATGGGCGACGATCTTCTCCTCGAGGATCTTCGGCATGTAGTCGCCAGGCGGCAGGCCCATTTCCTCCACGTCCTAGTCGTCCAGGCCGGCGCCGGTGTGCTTGCGGACGATCTCCACAACGGCCTGGGGTAGCCTGTATCCCTTGATGATCTGCGATCCGATATACGCGTGCATTATAGTGTGGTCCACCGCGCGTCCGATGTCGTGCAGCAACGCTCCGGCCTTCACCAGGCCCATGTTGGCCCGGTCGATGTGTGACGCGATCTCCACCGCCACCGCCTCGACGGTGCAGCAGTGGATGATGACCCTGCGTTTGCACCCGGTCTCGAATAGCAGCTCGACGCAGTCTTTCTCATCTGGGATGCTCGACAACGGTCTTCCCTCCCTCATTGGGAACCACTTCCAGCTCCCCTCCGCGGTCCGTATAGAGCGCCTCGCCCCCGGTGAACCTGTCTAGGAAGATAGCCAGAGCGGCAATCTCTGAATGTGGCTGGTTACCGATCGAGACGTTGAAGTCAGCCCTCTGGTAGACCTCTGCAGGGACCTTCTTAGCCCCTACCACGATCATGATATCCTTGTCGCGCGGGATCCTAGGGATGGCTTCGTCAACCCTCTGGCCGTACATGGTCAAGTGCACGACAACCCCGTCGAAGTCCCTGATGGTCTCCTTCCAGTCTACTCCCGTGCAGATACTATAGTCACCGCCGAACCTCTCCACGACGCTGCGGATGTTCTTCTCGAGTACTGGGTCTTCTGTGTCCACGTAGATCCTCTTGGCCCCGAGAACCCTGGAGGACAGTGCCACGTGGGTAGTCACCCTTTTGTCCCTCTGGGGACGGTGACCTATCCTCATTATCCAGATGTCGGGCATCGGATTACTCTTCGTGGATGAGTTCGATCCTGTGTCCACGGAAGTCCATTTTTACGGACCTGCGTACGAGGCTCTTGAGCATCGTGGAGGAGAGTCCAAGGGACTCAGCGATGTCGCCAGAAAATCTGCCATCCTTCCCGACCTCCTCCAAGATCCTGGTCTCGATGGTTGAGTATTCCTCGTCGCTCATCATGGCGGCTGTGAGGACGTCGCTGATCTCGTATACTGGCCACTGAGCGTTGATGCTGAAGGATGTATAGTATGTGTGGTATGATTTCTCGGGGCACCCCCTGTCCTTGGACAGCCAGCGTGTCTCGACCAGCTTCATCTTCTCGAAGAAGATGATTGCGTTCCTGCCTTCGGGACCGTACTTCTGCTCGATTTCATCCGCTGTTCTCCATTCCAAG
>CAZXOR010000057.1:0-6292 GCA_964642395.1 uncultured Methanomassiliicoccales archaeon
CAAATGAGAACTGAGGTATTCCCTCGAAAAACACGAACGATCAACGGACGCTACGTCTGCACTCGTGTGCACACACATACGTGTATGCATGGAGGCATTATCTGACGAACTCAAGGTTTAAGATAATTAATTCATAAAATCATCATTCGACGGATCGAGTGGACTGATCGTACTGACGAATTATGCAACAATCTTTGAAGGGACAGCTTAGTTGAAAAACATTAGGAGCCTAGCCACACCTATTCTCAGAATGTCCCTCACCGATCTGTGGCTGTACTCTTCCGGAAGGCACTCCGCGGCGCCCTCTAGTTCCTTCAGGAACGAAACCTCCGCACGTGCGGCCTCCTAGTGGGAGTGGACAAGGCAGCATGTGTTGAAGTTCTGAGCCAACGAGCGGCTGGAGAAGTCCCCGGATCCCACGCAGCACAGCTTCCCGTCGGAGACTATGACGCACTTTCCTAGGATCCTATCCGTGAAGTACACCTTGGCTCCCATCATCATCAGCGGGTTGGACGCAGCCAGGGAGTTCCAGTACTGGTACCAGTGCCTCCCCTTCCTGGGTAGGAGGATCCTGACGTCGACGCCGGACGCGACGGCCAGCTTTACCGCAGCGTAGATCTCTTCGTTCGGCAAGAGGTACGGAAAAGTCATGTATAGTGTCCTGCGAGAGGACTTGATGATGCTGGTGTAGCAGGAGGTCATGGGTATGGCCTCGCCCAGGTCCGGCCCGGACGAGACCACCTGCACGGGGATTCCACCGGACACCGCGGTTGGCGTTGTCGCAGGGGGCTTGACATTCTCCCCGGAGCCGTGCCTCCAGTCCACCAGGAACCTGCGCTCTAGGCGATCAGCGGCGGGCCCCTCGACCCTCACGCACGCACCCCTGCCATGATATGCTATATATCCGTCGATAATGGCTATTGAGCGCATGTTGCGCATCGCGGGACGAACGGAGAGCGCGGAATAAATCGTCCTATGGAACGTGCAGAAGCGGACACCAGCCGCTTTCAACTCGCGAATACCGGACGTCCTGCCGAACCCTAGCGTGGACGTCATGATGCACACCTCGATCCCGGCCAGGGCCCTCTCTTTGATGGCCTCGTAAATGGTGTCACAGACCCAGGGCAGGCGGTGGACCATTATGTGGATGCTGTAGCCGGCCGCGGCAATGTCGGCAGCCATGTCCCCAACCATCTGGTTATGCTCCCAATAGAACCTGGTGCGGTTGCCGGTGGTGCAAATGTCGCCCCCGAGGCCTCTGATGGCTACCGCGCTCATCGAAATATCGTCGGGAAGGGCGCCCATGGCCCCTCCGAGCAGGTCCTCGTCCCGCCTCTGCTTACGGCCAAATACGCGGCTCGAATAGATGCCGCTCCCGAACAGGATGTACAAGAGAACCCCCAAGAACGGCACCACCACCACTACGGATATCCAGAATATTAGTGTCCGGGGAGTGAACCTCTCGGCGAAAATCAGAACGAGTATCGTGACCAGGTCCACTGCTAACACAGGGATCCACACCGGTTCCAGGGCGAACACGAAGGTTAGGAAAGGACGGGTCAGGAATGTCATGCCAGTGGATCACATACCCCAAAACGGGTCTTCCTTGCGCTTGATGGCGACAGTCTCCTCCATGGCAAGGCGCTCGTCGTCGTTGAGCTCCAAGCTGAGGAGCTGCTTGTATCCGGACTCGATAAGGTCGATGTAGATGATGTCCTCCTCGTTGATCTGCCTACCCACGGTGACGCCCTCGATGGCTACGGCGATCTCCTCGCCCTGTTTGGCCTCCTTGAGCGCGTCCTCGCCGGTGTGGATGCTTTTGATCCTCCCGGCGTTACGGCCGTCGGGCATGATGAGATTCTCTCCGGACCTGATCCTGCCAGCCAGCACCTTGACGCCGACGATAGCGGGCTTGCTGGCGCGGAACACACAGTTGGGGAGCACCCTGAACTTGGCCGGGAAGGAGAACTCAGACCTCTTGTCCGTGTCGGTCTTCTTCTTGTTGTTCTCCACCCACTCGATGTAATTGTCGATAAGCTGGTACACAATCTGGTTGGTCATGACCTTTAGGTCTTCGTGGTTGGCCAACTCGGCCTCGGCGTCCTTGGACATGTCCACGTTAAACCCTAGGATGACGCTGTTTTTCTTGTCGCAGTAGGCGGTCTCGACTATGTCCCTGCGGGTGATCTCCCCGACGCCGTACTTACGAATGGGGATATCATGCTCCCTGGCCTCGAAGGCGAGCGCCTCCAGGGACCCGATTGCGTCGGCTTTGATCGTGATGCCCTTCTCCTGGGTCTCGATCTTGATGCTGGTTTCCTCGGTCAGCGCCTTGATGACAGGGTCGTTTAGGCCTTTGAGAACGATTATGGGCGCGCCGGCGATGACCCCGTCGCAGTTCTGGCAGGAAATTTTGACCCCCGCGGCGGCATGGAGCTCCTTCACGGAATCGAACCTGTCCCTGGGGTCTCTAATCTCGTCCAGGGGCTTGGGTTTCAGAATGGCCTTAACCTTGGTGACCAGCGGGGCCCCGTGGGTCCCCATGGCGACTGTATCTCCCTTCTTCAGGGTGCCGGAGTAGAGGATCATGTCCAGTGTCTTTCCGAGACCGCGCTCCTCCTTGATCTCCAGGATGGTCCCCTTGCCCGGGCTCACACCTTTCTCTAGTTGGGACCCCAGGAAGCGCTGTGCCAGTCCAATAAGGACTAAGAGCAGGTCAGGAATGCCCTCCCCCTCCTTCGCACTGATGGGAACTAACGCCACAGCCTTGGTAAAGTCGTCGATGCGGTCGTACCTGTCGGCGGAGATGCCTTGCTCGGAGAGCTGGGATATGACGTTGTAGAGTTTGTCGTTGAACGCGGCGAGGGTGTGCTCTTGTTGGACCTTCTCGGTGAGGATGAACGGCCTGCCCTCCTCGCTGATCCATCCCTGGATGGTGTCTACCTTGTTCAGCGCAATGACAAACGGGGTCTTGTACTGCCTCAGGATACGGATCGACTCGATGGTCTGGGGCATTAGACCCTCCCTGATGTCGATGACCAGGACGGCGATATCTGCCAGGGAGCCTCCCCTGGCCCTTAGAGTGGTGAACGAGTGGTGGCCGGGGGTGTCGATGAAGAGGAGGCCAGGAGTGTCAAACTTTTTGTTGCCAATTAGCTGGCTACACACCTTGTAGATGTGCTCTATCGGGACCTCCGTGGCCCCGATATGCTGAGTGATCGCCCCGGCTTCGCGGGCCTGGACGGACGTCCCCCTGATGTGGTCAAGAAGCTTGGTCTTTCCGTGGTCTACATGACCCAGAACACTAACAACCGGTTGCCTTATCGTCATGTCTGCCACCTTAAAACACGGACAAACTAAGTGGAGAAAATGGTTTAGGTACAGATCACTCGTAGAGCCACTTGTCGGAAGTCTTCTCGTATGAGACGATCTCCTCGAACTTGAAGAAGATGGAGATCTCCCTCTTGGCAGACTCGATGGAGTCGGAACCGTGGATGATGTTCATGCCGGTGACCAGGGCGTAGTCGCCGCGGATGGTCCCGGGGGCGGCCTCAGCAGAGTTGGTCTTGCCCATTATGGTCCTACAGATGGACACAGCGTTCTCGCCCTCAAGCACCATAGAGAGAACGGGCCCAGAGGTGATGTAAGTGATCAGGGAGGGAAAGAAGGGCTTGTCTTTGTGTTCGCCGTAGTGGTTCTCCGCGGTCTCCTTGGAGATAACCATCATCTTCATGGCGACGATCTTCAGACCCCTTCTCTCGAAGCGGGAGAGGATCTCGCCGCAGAGTCCGCGCTGGACCCCGTCAGGCTTGATCATAAGGTAGGTTTGCTCCATGGCCATGGTCATTCCTCCTTCTTCTCGGCGGCCTTGAGCCTGGTGGCCTTCTCGATGGTGGCCTTCTCGGTCCACTCGGTGGTCCTGGCGATCCTCTTGAGCTCGATCATGTTCTTGTAACACTTGTTGGTATCGAAGAACATAACGGTACCATCCTTTTTGACATACATCTTGCCGGTTCCAGGCTCGATGGAGGCGCCGCAAAAGGAACATTTTCTAGTCGTGTCTACCATTGAAATCACCTCATGCCGAGCTTACGGGCCTCTCTGGAAGTCTCCCTGAGCATTAGGATATCTCCCATCCTGACGGGGCCCATGATGTTCCTTGTAATGATTCTTCCTTTGTCACGACCGTCAAGCACACGGACCTTGACCTGGGTTGCCTCTCCGGTCATCCCGGTTCTTCCGATAATTTCAACAATCTCCGAAGGGATGCTATCTGTATCGACCATTTAGCTCACCTTAATTCTTGAGCGTTTGAACTGCCTGAGCGATCTCGTCGCAAAGGGCCTTGCCCTTCCCAACTTCAGTGATGGCGACGGAGGCGGCGGGTTTGTCCAGTCCGATGGCTTTTCCGAGCTCGATTTTGCTGGGGACGTAAACGTATGGCACATTTCTCTCATCGCAGAGGGCGGGCATATGAGCGAGGATCTCCGGGGGCTCGACATCGGTGGCCATGATGACCATAGCGGCATTGCCACGCTCGACGGTCTTGGTGACCTCGTTGGTGCCTTTCTTGATCTTGCCGCCGTCTCTGACCATCTCGGCGAGGGAGTAGGCTTTGTCGGAGAGTTCCTTGGGTGTCTCAAACTTCACAAATGTAGACATTTCAATTACCTCTTTCAGACGCACCAAAGCGCCTTCATTATTCATCGGCTCTTGGAGAGCAGTCCGACTAACTAGTCGTCATATTTATAGTTGCTCGAAACGCGGTCCTTTCTCCACTCTTTATACTATTCAGGGTTGAAACTTAAATAAGACACCAATTAAAAATAAAATGATGACTATGGAGCGATGGTGTAGTTCCAATCGCCGTGCCACCCGTCTCTTTTGATGTTGATCGTGGCGAAGTCCTCGTCACTGACAGTGATTCCGGGTTTGTACTCCCACTCATCCAAAACACATTTGACCCTCGGTCCCAACTCATTCGTCGTCGAGCCAATGAGGTTCACGACGATCTCATAAGAAGACAGCAGTTGCCCTTTCCAGTTCATTCTGATGAATGAGAACATACTATGCTTGATCTTATTCCACTTCGACGTCCCGGGCGGGTAATGCCTCACATGGAATGTGAGGCCGGTGAAATCAGCTAGCTTCTGGAGCTCGTACTTCCACAGCTGCAGGCGGGAACCGTTGCTCCCGCCTCCATCAGCGATGATCATGACCTCCTTCGCGTCTGGATAGACATACTGCCCCATCAGGAACCACCATGAGGATATACTCTCCACAGCAAACTAGCCGGTGTTAGCGCCCACTCCAATGTTAATGAAGCTTTTGTTGCGGCTAATGTCGTAAATCCCGTATGGGAGCGCTTTCTTGTCACAGAAATCGTGGTCGTTGACGAGACTCGGCATGCCTTTTGGGCGGTACTCAGCGCCGTCATTCTTGAAGTTCCCGACTTTCTCCTTCTTCGCGTCTACGGAGATGACCGGAAGACCGTTCCCGATGAAGCGGGCCGACTCTGACACGATATATCTAAATTGCGGGTCCCTGTCGGGACCCGGGTCGCCGCATTCTGTGTACTTCTTATTCTGTTGGAGACTAAAGTCCATCTGCTTTAGCATCGTGCCCACAGTGGTATTTGAAACCTTGTAACCCCGATCCCCGAGCTCCTTGGCCAGGGTGTACGTGCTTTTGACCGTCCAAGTGAGGAGGCTGTCGGGATCCCCGAGGATATTACCATCCAGTAGCTTCAGCAGTTCGTCCTTGATCTCTGGCTGCTTTTCCAGAATGCTCTTGCGTCCCCCGCCTTCGGTACGGATACGACCTGACTCGCCCGCCTATGGGCGGGCGCGCGGGTTGTTCTTGAGTTCTGCGACATTACGCTTCGCCGCGGTGAGCGTCGTGAGACTCATGCCCGTGAGATCGGATATTTGGGTGGCGCTCCCGTATCCCAGTTTCTCGTAGTACAGACCGAGTAACGCTTTACGCTGACACTCGTTCAGCAACGGCATCATCTTGCCAATCATCGTCTTGTCGGACTCGTCCAATACCACTTCCCTGTGGGTTATTGTCATGGAGAGTATGTATGCATTATTTCACATATTATTTTTTTATCAGACCCTTAGTGAATACAAGTGACATATTCAAGTATAGAACCAAAGAATCCATTAGAACCGGTCGATTCCATGACCAGAATCTCCTACTAAAAGCACAACATAAGTTTTTATGTCCAAAGTGTCATGATAAAACAGAAGTTTCCCTTGTCACGGTACTAAGCCCTCATCTTGATGCGCCT
>CAZXOR010000058.1:0-6283 GCA_964642395.1 uncultured Methanomassiliicoccales archaeon
CTGACCCTCCCGACGGCGGCCACGAAGCAGGGGGCCTCCAGGTCTGCCATGGCAGCGGACGCCTCGGGCTGGTACCTGCCGACGTTCACGAAAAAGTTCCCGCTGACGTCCTGGATCCTTACCTTCCACATGGGCTCATCCGGGGACCCGATGTTTTCCTTCTCGGTCATTACGCCAGCAATGAGCACCCTGTTCATCTTGGCGCCTAGCGGCGAGACAACGTACGAGGGCATCTTTTCCTCGGTGGCCTTGATCTCCAATGTGGAGCTGTTCAGCTCGGACGCGAACACCCTCCACGCGGTCTCCCTAACGTTCATATCGTTACCTCCACCTCGTCTAGGAGCTTCTCGGCATCGCTCTTCAGGTCTACCTCCACGGGGTCGGCTGACCTGACGATCATGCTGGGCCCGTAGTCGTCGCTCATGACATTGCCGGTGACGGAGATCCTGCGCATCAGGATCCTCCCCATGATCTCCCTGGCTACGACGCCATCGCCCTTGGCGACCGCCAGGTCCTCCGCGGCTCTCATGGACACGCCAGTGAGCTTCTCGGTGTCGGCTCTGTTAATGATGGCCCCGATAGCGCCAGTCCCGTCGTCGATGACAACCTTCATCCTGAGGTCAGGCGTGCCCTCCACCTACCCGTGGGCGGTGCAGACGCCGTTGAGGATGGAGCGGTTGCACTGGGGGCACCTCTTGATGAGACCGCTGCCGCCTTTCACGTCAACGACTAGTCCCTCCATAGTGATGTCTAGGCCGCCACCGATCATGGCGATATCGGCCACGGTTTTCTTGGAAGAGCCGACGTCGGCAATTTCGAACAAGGCGTCGACCCTGCTGACCTCGCAGCGGTCGCCCATGTTTAGTTGGGGTATGCCCTTCCATGCGCGGATGTACGCATTGTTGGCGCATACAGTCTCCCCAACCTTAAGCTCGAAGTTGTGCCAGGCGGAGTACTGGATCTTGCCGGTGTCGTCAGCGATGAGACCGGAGTAGACGGTTTTGGGCTCGCCCTTAATGGTGATCTTCCTGGCCTCGGTAGATAGGACCTTCCCGGTGACAGTGACATTCCCCATACCCTCGCGGATGTCACCGATCTTGCACTCCTGCGCGGACAGCGAAATCGTGCGCTCTGGTACGTTTAAACTGACGCCGGGGGCAGGCTCGACCCTGCCGCGGTTCCCAAGATTGATCTGCACCCTCTCGTTCCAGAGCTTGCAGTAACAGTTCCTGAAGTAGTAGATGGAGCCCTTTTCCAGTATGACGCTGCCGGGCTCCCAGAGCGTGAAGGATGCGGTGGAAGTCTCGTCCCCCAGAATTCCGGAGACAATGGTCTTGTTTAGTCCCCTCACGGTGATGTTCTTGCTCTCAACGTACACCACCTTGGCCAGGACGTCGACATTCTGCTCGGTTCCGGACAGATCCATGATCTTCTTGAGTACCGAGGACGCCGTGACGAAGGATAAGCTGTCAAATCCGCCGTACTTTCTGATAATCCCACGCTTGGCGGAGTCGATATTCACGTGGTAGTCATTGAGGTACTTGCTCAGTTCGGCCATGAGCTGTTCGTCGTCGATCTTGTCTCCGAGCACCCTTTTCATCTCTTCAATATGGGGTGTTAGTTCTGTCTTGTCCAATGTATCGACCTCCCGCCGTAACGGGACGCTTGACCATTGTCGAGCAAGTATATAACCAAATTTGGGGGGGGGGGGAAGGATCACCGAAAACCCCATCCGACGCCGTCCGTAGGGCGTCTGGGCGCATAAGAGAGGCATAGTCGCCGGAGAAATGTGCCAAAGATCTGGATAAGGCCATTCGGAAGGATACTGGATGGGGATGGAATCATTTATAAGGTTGAAAGCAATCCCTGAATATGGTTCCTAAGAGCAAGATCAACGCAATTCTGGACGGGTACGATGCCAGCGACATCACGATCGCAACGCTGTGTTCCCACTCGTCATTGTAGATCTTCCACGGAGCAAGGAAGATGGGTTTTAAGACTCTCGGGCTGACCATCACTCATAGCACGAAGTACTACGATGCATTCCCCCTGGCCAAGCCCGACGAGATTTTCAAGTACCAGGACTTCGACGACTTCGAGGCCCGCACCAGCGAGCTCATCGATAAGAATGTCATTATCGTCCCCCATGGCTCCTTCGTGGAATACATGGGCACCCGTAGGTTCGCCGAGATGGAGGTGCCCTCCTACGGAAACCGCGCCGTTCTGAACTGGGAGTCAAACAGGGACATGCAAAGGCAGTGGATCACGTCTGCTGGCGTCCCCATGCCCCGGCTGATAACGGACGCCAGGGAGATAGACGAGCCCGTGATGGTCAAGTATCACGGCGCCAAGGGCGGGAGGGGGTACTTCATCGCCATGGACTACCCCGACTTCAAGATGTCCATCGACCAGACCCAGCCCTACACCATCCAGGAGTACTGCCTAGGGACCAGGTACTATATGCACTTCTTTTACGATCCGTTCAAGACCGACGGGTACAGATGCGAACAGGGGGGCTCGCTGGAGCTGCTGTCCATGGACAGGCGTGACGAGTCCAACATCGATGAAATGTACAAGCTCGGGTCCATCGAGGAGGCCAAAAGGCACGGCCTTTACCCGTCGTTCGCGGTCACCGGGAACACCCCTGTGGTGCTCAGGGAGTCGCTGCTCCCGAAGGCGTTTGATATGGCCGAGAAAATTGTAAACAAGTCCTATGAACTGTTCGGCGGCATGTGGGGCCCGTTCTGCCTGGAGACCGTGGTTTCCGACAAGCTGCAGTTTAAGGTCTTCGAGATCTCCACCAGGATCGTGGCAGGCACCAACCCGTTCATTTCAGGGTCCCCCTACGCAGACCTCATCTACCCTGGGCTCAGCACAGGTGCCAGGATAGCCATGGAGATCATGGACACCCTCGGCAACGGGCACTTCAAGGACCTGATGTCTCGAGACCGTGACCAGTGGTGGGCTGTGTTCCCGGGAGCATCGTGTATCTTATTGTCAGGATGAAGGCACTCACACATTACATGAACATGTTTCGCCATCGACCGTACAAGTATTGATTTATATTAACTGATAATAATTGATATAAATCACATAAGGGATAACAATTGTACGATGACATAACATTCCTTTATCGTGAGGGATTCCCAGTGGTTTCCAACTGAAAATGCATTGCATCGTTTATTATATCAAAATACAAATTATTATATCACATTATATTATACTATGTACAATGGTAAATGAAAAAGATGGCATCAATTAACTTCGAATCGATGAAAGAGAGCCTCTTCTTCGAAGGTAAAAATGTGCGGAAAGGTTCAACGATGATTTCTGGCCCACATACTCGACACTCACCAACACGTTCGGCAATATGATCATTTTGGAGGTGAGGGATGACCCCGTGAACAGAGGGCGTCTGGTGCCAGATAGCATAATGGACCCCGACAAGATATTGCGCGACCTCTGAAACCAGTAAACAACCCTCAGAAGGTCAGTGTAAACATCCTGTCCCCGAACGACGTGGAGGTCGTTTACCATAACGATCTCGAACTGATAGTGGTAGATGTCTCGAGGACAAAGCGTCACAGACGCCTGGTGTACATCAGGGGTTCGATGAACAACAGCACATACAGGTATAATGGGAAGGGGGACTACTACTGCTCTTTAGCATAGATCGCGGAGATGATCCACGACGCCCATAAGGTGCCCCCGAATGGGACGCTGTGCACCAAGGCCCTCTTGGAGGACCTAGACGGAGGGAGCATAGAGGTGTACAGAAATATGATGTCCAATAGGAACCCCACCCATCCCTGGAACAAGAAGCCGAATGACAAGTTCCTCAGACTCATCGGCGCCGCCGTCCGCGATGATGATGGTGAGCTCAGGCTGACGGTGACGGGGGTGCTGATGTTCAGAAGAGACTGCTCCATCACCTGGGAGGTGTCAAGGTATATGCTGAACTATTTCGAGTACGCAGACGAAAGAGGGGCCTAGACCTACTGTCTGACAACCGATACGGGGGAGTGGTCGAGCAACCTTTTCGAATTCTTCACTTGGGTATCCAACCGTATCAGTGTAAGCCTCCGACGGTCTTTTTGAGCTGGAAGGCGTTCTGCGCAAGGATGACACGGAGCTGATGATGGCCGTCAGAGAGGTGGTGGTCAATGGCATCGCACATGCAGACTACTATGGCAGTGGAGGGGTACGCGTGGAGTTCAGGTCCGATAGTCTAACTGCCAGAAACTCAAGGATGTTTCGCATACCAGTCAGGTTGGCGGAATCCGAAGGTCATTCCGATCCCAGGAACCCGAACGTGATGAGAATGCTGATGCTCACAGGACTAGTGGAACGTGTCGGGAGCGGCTTCTGCCGTGTGATAGAGGCATGCAGAAGGATGATCCTCGGGATGCTGACGATCACGAAGGCGACCAACCCCTCCACTGTGAAGATGTCCATCAAGCTGACCGGAGAACGCAGAATCGCACCAGTCGAATTGTAACAGGGGCTGCTGGACGTCATCCATTCCAATCCGGAGATCACAATGGCGGAGATGGTTAGAGCTACAGGTCTGTCGACGAACACAGTCTCCAGGAGAGTGAAGGATCTGAAGGATCGAGGGGCCCTTATCCGCGAGGGGAACAGACGGTACGGGAGATGGGTCGTCAAGGATCGATTATAATCTGAGAATCCAGGATGTATAAAGACGGTACTCAAATCATCACATACGGTATAATCCGATGACAGTCGGAACCGAATCCTGGGTCAGTGACGAATCCGCCCTGGCTCACAAATCCTTTCAAGCAGACTCTCAGAAGAATTTAAAGTCGCATGCGTGCATGAGTGTCACCGAGGGTTTCCAATGGTATCCAAAAGGCTTCAGGAGATGCCCGCATCAGGCACGATAGTCATTTCCAACATTGTCAGCCAGATGAAATCCGAGGGTGTCGACGTGGTCTCGTTCTCCATGGGTGAGCCTGACTTCACTAGTCCCAAGAACATCATCGACGCATGCTGTGACTCGCTTCACAGGGGCTTCACGCACTACACGCCGTCGATGGGCATCCCAGAGCTCAGGAAGGCCATCGCGGACTACACCCGTGAGATCAACAGAGTCCCATGCGACGCCTCCAACGTTCTGGTGACTCCATGCAAGCAGGCCATCTTCATGACAATGCTGGCGTACATAGACTCCGGTGACGAGGTAATCTTGGCGGACCCTTCGTGGGTGTCTTACGAGGCGTGTATCCGCCTGGCTGGAGGTGTGCCGGTGTACGTGCCGACCAGGTTCGAGGACAACTTCATCATCGACCCCGCCCTGGTCGAGGCAGCCATCACTTCCAAGACCAAGATGATCATCCTCAACACGCCGTCCAACCCCACCGGGGCTGTTATCCCCGCAGAGGTGCTTAGGCATATCGCGGACATCGCTATGGCCTACGGTATCAGGGTGATGTCCGATGAGATCTACGAGGCCATCATCTACGAGGGCAGGCACACGTCCATCGCATCGTTACCTGGCATGTTTGACAGCACTATCATCGTGTCCGGGCTGTCCAAGAGCTACGCCATGACCGGATGGAGGCTGGGATGGGCGATCGCCCCCAAGGACGACATCGTCAACATCAACAAACTGCAGTCCCATTCAATATCCTGTTGCGTGTCCTTCACCCAGGAGGCCGCTGTCGAAGCAATTACTGGGCCTCAGGACTCCAAGGCCGTCATGGTGGCTGAGTTCAGGAAGCGCCGCGATCTGGCATTAGACCTCATCTCGGAGATTCCAGGGATTGAGTGCAACGTCCCCCAGGGGGCGTTCTACTTGTTCCCCAGGTACGACATCGATATGCCCTCCGTCAAACTGGCCGAAGTGCTCCTGAGAAAGGGCCACGTGGCCGTCACGCCTGGCACCGCGTTCGGACCTGGAGGCGAGGGATTTTTCAGGATATCGTACGCCGCGTCCGAGGAACAGATCCGCGATGGCCTCGGCAGGATCAAGAAGATCCTGGCACAGCTCTGAGACAGATAGAAAAGATCCATAGGCGGTCCTCTCCCCGAGGCCATTTCCTCAATTCTCTACCAGCCCCGCGGCGCATCCTCCGTGTACCCCCGAACGGACTGGATGTCCAGCGGATTGTCCCGTGTAACTTCATATTGTTCGTCTGCGGTGCCATTACGCGGGCTCTATATGATTATAATTGAAAGGCGAGTTTGGGTAGACCAAACCAGGTAAACCAGAATTGTTGTAGGAAGTCGGCGCTTGGTTTCGGGATGCGGAGCACCCCTCAGC
>CAZXOR010000059.1:0-6272 GCA_964642395.1 uncultured Methanomassiliicoccales archaeon
CGTCGATGTATAGGAGCTCCATACCGGACAGATTCATCTTGTACAGGGCCTGGTTGACCCTTTACATGATGATGTCTCAAGCCACGCACGATCTGATCCAACACAGCTCAGCGGTCCTTTTCACGGAGTCGTCGAGTAGCGTGAAGAACTCCCTCTCCAGCATCTTCGTGTACAATACGCGTGGTCTGACCCATAGGACGGGTATCTGCTGATACCCGTCACAAGTCTCGCACCTAAGCTTTGGGATACGGGCCTTTATGACGGCGGCCCTTATCGAGCACCTGGTGTGCGAGTAAGTTCCTCTCGTACTAATGCACCCTGCAGAGTGCCCAGCACGCGGGGCACTCATACATCCGACGTTCAACATCCACGATCAGATATAACTATAACCGGACGGTCATGATGGTTCCCCGGGGCATAGTTGCTCATCCTCAGGCCTATGTAGAACCACGGACTTTCGATTCCGGGAGAATATTGACGAGTCCATCCGAATTCCCGCCGAAGTACGTCTGAGTCTCTGCGCTAATATTATCTACCCTGGTACGATTGTACGTGATGCGGCACAACTCCTAAAAGTTCACATCTTTGGTGATGCTGCGCCTTTTCAAAACCTTGTCACTCCTAGAGCATTGGACGAACGTCTTGTATGTCGCAGGATTCATATGCTATAAATCAATCCAACTCAATTCCTGGTTATTCAAGTTTCAACCCTGAATCATTCGGAGGAGGAAAGAATTTGGAACTCGCGCCCGCCATCGACGGTCTCTCCCGTACGGATAACGGTATTGTTCGCCAGGACCGCGTGAGACACGGTGGCCCCGGGCTCGACCATGCAATCGTCCCCCAAGATGCTGTCTTCGATCCTGAAGCCCCTGACGTTGCAGCCGTCCATTATCAGGGAATGCCCGACGGAGGACAGCTCTACACTAGATTTGCCTAGGATGCAGGACTCCGTTACCGATGATGAGACGACTGAGGATCCTTCGCCGACGAACACCGTGTCATTGAGGTAGGCGCCAGTTGCGGTCTCCGAGAATCCGGACGCGAACACACCAGATGTCACTGCGAGACTGACACGGAGCAGATCCCACAGCCGGCCGACGTCTATTTATAGGCCCTCAAGCCTATGCTCCTGGACCTTTCCGTCCGGGGCGATGACTTTGGGGATGATTTTCATGGAAAAGTCGCGGAACTCACCATCCGGTACCAGGTCGAGGACTTCCCTCTGCACCACGTAGACCCCCGCATTAATCAGATCTGAAAAAACCTCTTCTGGGTGAGGTTTGTCCTTGAAGGCGATAATCCTTAAGTCGTTGTCCACGCATGCGATGCTGTACTCGCAGGGATTGTCCACCGGCGTGAGCATATCTGTGACTATGGCACCCGTCTCCAAGTGCTTCTGTATCTGCCCCGTGACGTCCAAGTTGACGATCACGTCATCGTTGACGGCCACGAAAGTGCCTTAGACGGTCGCATATGAGCCCCATAGCGCCGGCGGTGCCCATGGACCTGCCCTCATAGAAGTACTCTATCGATATCTCGAGGTCGTCCCCGTTCCGAGGGTCTTCATCATGTCAGGCTTGTACTCACATATGAGGATGACCTCCACTATGCCCTCCCTGGCCATGGACCTGACTAGGTACCAGATGCAAGACCTTCTCACCACCTGGAGTATAGGTTTTGGCTTGGTCTCGGTGAGCGGCAACAGCCTGGTGCCCCTTCTCCCTCCTAACCATGATGTCGGCCTGTCTGACCTTAGTTACTTCTCCACTTTTGGCATTACGACGCGGACAGCATTTATCCCGAGGGGGAACCCTATAGATTTTGAGACGGGGGTACACTTAGTGCGAAGGATATGGACTATCGGGACATTCAGCTTGTGGTCCGACGTGGCCTCGTAGTTGGCCATCCCCTTGGCTAGAATAAGTCCGCAACCACGGATCTCTTCGACCAGCTCCTCAGGACAGTCATTCCAGTCTATCCCTACGTAAAACTTGCCGGTGGATAGCAGCCTGTCAGTCTCCCCATCCATGCCGATCCTGAGGGCGTCTTCTATGGTGACGTCGTTGAGAATTGGGGCCCCTCTGACCACGCCGACTACGCGCTTACCCATACGCCTGAACTGCCTGATCAAGACCTTGTCCAACTAGGACTCGCCGCAGTTGTCTAACATATAAACGACCCCCGGGACATCCTCCAGAATCCGGGCCATGGCGTCGGTTTCGTCGCATCCCAGTCCCTGAGCCATCATACCGTCGAAAACGCCCATAAACTCGTCCGGATCGTTGATCGACTTATTATTGCCGAAGTCCATAATGTTGCCCACCACGGCTACCATCACGGCGGCCCTGAGCGGGTCGTCGGACCCCTTCACCATCTCGTCCAGAGGCTCCACGTAGCGGGCTGCCATCTCGTCCGCCCGGACCTTCAGGTTGCGGTATGGGTCATCGGAGCCTACGACAGAGTACGCCGCGCCGTGGACCTCCGTAGCCACGGATACCGACTCGGGGCTGTCACCCATGCATTTGGACATGACGTCCACAGCTGCCCTGACCGCCTCAAACTCGCAGCCGTTGCCTATAAGCCTCGACTGGAATATGACGCGTCTTAGGAGGCAAGGGGCGCAGTCGACATCGAATCTCATCGGAGCCGTCCTAGAATATTTCCGCGGTTAGGCGCACAGGCCGCGCTGTGATCAAAATGTGTGGAGTTTTCCTTACGTTTTGAATCTTCAAACGACCGTGTTGGAGACGCACTCAACGTTCTCTATGCCGGAGATAGACTGGAGGGCGCTCTCTAGCTTGCCTCCGATCTCCTCGTCGGTGTCGTCGATAAGGAATCCCGCATTGACCTTCATGAGTCCAAAGGCGACAGGAAGAATCTTGGTCTCCAGGAGCTTGATGCCGTCAGGAAGGACCCCCGGGAGCTGGCTGATAATGCCATCGAGGTCGACCTCAGTGCTCTCGGGCATCAGGTCATATGCTGCAGCAATCTGTCCCATCATTACACCTCATGGACCGATAAATCCACATTTCTTACACTCGTATGAGACGCTCTGGTCACGGCACTGCGCACACCTTCCGATCTCGTACTCTCCGCAGCAGGGGCACTTAAAGAAGGTATTTGCCTTGCCAACCAGCCTCTTTCCACAGGAAGAGCATATTTTATCAGCTACCATGAGCAATTAATTAGACTTCTTATATTTAAAAAAAGGTGGTTCTATTCTAGTCGCATAGTTTATGAATACCCACGGCAATGTTTTGAACCAGTGTTGTATCACACCGAGTATGGCAAAGGAGTTTGAAGCCTGCGCGGCCGCGTACTTCCGTGGCATCGGAAAAAACGTGACGACACCAGACGAGTTTGTCATGGGCATATCTCTGGACTTCAAATGGATGTCCCCTTCGGAGGCGAAGCTTCTGCTCGCCACACTGACGAATACGGGTGTGGTGCTTCAGAGGGACAGCTACATCCGCCCCGCCGGGGACCTCTCGGCGGTCGACGTGCCCTTGGCGTACCGCCCGTCTAGAGAGCTCGTGGAGTCCCTGCGCGGAAGAAAGAAACAGAGGTCAGATGTTAGGGAGGCCCCGGGAGTCGCCAGGGAGCCCGCGGACATCTTCTCCGTGCTCATATCGAAGGCCATGGAGTCCGGCATGGACCGCAGGGACTTCATCCAGAGTTGCAATAGGATACAGAAGAGGCTGGACATCGAGATAGATGTCGCCGCGCTCATCGTCCTCAGGGATGCTGGCACAGACGTGTCGCCGTACCTCGGTGCCGTCTACGATTCGGTAAAGGCAGCCTGAGCTCATTCCTTCCTGATGAAGTTGCCCAGGGTCATCTTCCCGGAACTCTGCCCACAGAGGGCCACACTGGACTGGACGGTTTCCATCAGCTTGATGTCTAGAGCTTTTTCAATCTTTTTGATGAGCTTGTCGTCGGGGATCTGGTTGTTCGCCTCGACCTTAGCTAGTAGGCCTTTCTTCTCTTGGATCGACGCAGCGAACTGCTCCAGGTCCATGCCCTTGACTTCACGGGCGGCCCTGATGGCCCCGCCGTAGTCGTCTATAAGCTCCACAGACGCCGTTCCCGCGTAGATGTCCTTGGACTTCATCCTCCTCTCACGCCTCTTCAGCCTCTGGTCGATGACCGTCTGGCTGACCAGGGCGCTGCCGGCGGAGGGGGATCTGTAGTTCTCTCCGAACCTTGCGCATCCGGGACAGACGTTAAGCTTAGTGCCTTCCACGATGACCGCACGCGTCTGCGGAACATCCCTGCCGCACATCTCGCAAATCATGCGAGTCCGTACAGTGGCACTCATAATTAAAAGTGACACCGAAGTGCGTGCATGTCAGAAACCGTTTTAATATAGGTCTCCGTTGGGGAGAACACATGATGGATACGAATGATGAGGTCTCCGAACTGAAGGCGAAGATCGTCACCCTCGAGGAGAAGAACGTCAGGCTGATGGAGGACCTCCAGAATGCTGAGACCGAGAAGCGCTACTCCGAGAGCGAGCTCTTCAGGCTCCAGAAGGACATTTCCAGGCTCAGGAACGAGCTGGAGAGACTCAAGAGCCCCCCGCTCATCATCGGATCCGTAAAGGATGTCCTCCCGAACAACCGCGTGGTCGTCAAGAGCTCCACCGGACCAGATTTCGTGGTCTCCGTGTCAGAGTACGTACCCGAAGCGAACCTGGTGCCTGGATGTAGGGTCTCACTGAATAAGCAGACGCTGTCCGTGATGGACGTGCTGCCCTCTCCCGTGGACCCTGTGGTGTCCGGTGCCGAAATTATCGATAAGCCCGACGTGACCTACGACGACGTCGGTGGACTCAAGCAGCAGATACTGGAGCTACGCGAAGCGGTAGAGGACCCGCTACTGAGGCCCGAGCTCTATGCCAAAATTGGTATCGAGCCCCCGAAAGGGGTGCTCCTGGTCGGTCCCCCCGGTACCGGGAAGACCCTAATGGCGAAGACCGTTGCACACGCGACCCAGGCTACGTTTATCAGGTTGGTTGGTTCCGAGCTGGTGCAGAAGTACATTGGCGAGGGGGCGAGGCTAGTGCGCGAGCTGTTCCAGCTGGCCAAGGAGAAAGCCCCAAGCATAATCTTTATCGATGAACTCGATTCTGTGGGGGCCAAAAGGCTTGACGTCGCCACTTCCGGGGACAGGGAGGTACAGAGAACCCTTATGCAGCTGCTCTCCGAGCTCGATGGCTTCACCCCCACCAGCGACGTCAAGATCATCGGCGCCACCAACAGACCCGACATCCTGGACGACGCCCTGCTGAGGCCAGGAAGGTTCGACAGGATCATCGACGTGGGGCTGCCAGACCTGGACGGCAGGAGGCAGATCTTCGACATCCATCTAGCCCACATGAACGTGGATCCCGAAATCTCCTCGAAGAAGTTGGCCGAGATCACCGAGGGCGTCTCCGGCGCAGAGATCAAAAGCATTTGCACCGAGGCGGGGATGTTGGCGATCAGGAACAACCGCGACCACATCATCGAGAGAGACTTTCTCAACGCAAAGGAGAAGGTGCTAGAAGCAGATAGGAACAAGGCCAAGCCCGCCCCCGCGTACATGTTTGGATGAAACCACTGAGGCGAAAACTCCGTTTCTTTTTCTATCGACTCTGAACCTACGTTCTAATCAAAAATAATACTACATCAGAGCAACAGAGCCTTCCCCATGAACTACCCGAGCAAGATATTGGAACACAGTCATCCTCGGAGACATTGACCTGACGCTGCAGGGTCCCGGGATGATCTCCATTAAACCCCAACGGGGTCGGGAAGTCCACTCTGGTGAAGTGTCTGAACAAGCTGCTCATGCTAAAATCCGGACAGGTGCTGGTGAATGGCAGGAGCATAGAGAAAATATCCCGGAAGGAGGTGGCGGAGGTGATCCTTTTCGTCCCGATGCAGATGGAGGGCCTGTTCATTATGCCCGTGTTCGACATGAGTTTGTCACTTACACTCAATAACGTGCACTCATACGCGAGAGGGTGCACACGCAAGCACTAAACGTATCGATCATCTTCTGGTGGATGCCACACGTGCGGCGAAGCATGTTTCGTCACGGAGTCGAGAGATCATCATCCTCTGGGACGAGAAGTCATAAGAGATAGCCTCTTGTTTGTATTGTTCCAATAAACCCTCTGAAGGGACCGGATTATCACACCTCGTGATGGATAATGGTAACCCTCGGACGACGATAAGAGCATATTAGGAGAAGACGCAAAGGTATCCCAGAGACCTCATAGGCAA
>CAZXOR010000060.1:0-6254 GCA_964642395.1 uncultured Methanomassiliicoccales archaeon
TACCTTTGCGTCTTCTCCTAATATGCTCTTATCGTCGTCCGAGGGTTACCATTATTTATCACGAGGTGACGACCCAGTCTCTTCAGACGGTTTGTTGGCACAATACAAACAAGAGGCCACCTTTTATGATTTCCCGCTCCGAGGACGATGATATCTCGACTCCATGACGAAAGCCTTCGCCGCACGGGCCAACATCCGTCAGAAGATGATCGGGGAGATCAGCGACTCGCGCGTGCGAGTGTATATTATTGAGTACAACTGACAAACTCAGGTTTCGGGACTATCTCCAGCCACCCAAACAACCTTTAAGAATGCGTAGTCGGATGCACTGAATGGAATGGATGCATGCGTGCAGCACTTTACGCCAGAGTCTCGACGGAGGACCAAGCAGTCGAAGGCTACTCACTGGATGCGCAGGTGAAGAGACTGAAAGCCTACTGCAGGGTCCGCGATTGGGAGATCGTCGATGTCTACAAAGATGAGGGATATTCTGGCAGAACCACCGACCGCCCGGAATACAAAAATATGCTCGACGACAGCGACAGCTGGGACACGATCCTAGTCATGAAGATGGACCGTATCCACAGGAATAGCGTTAACTTTGCTTTGATGATGGACGACCTCCGTCACAAGGGCAAGGAGTTCACGTCCGTGCAAGACAAGTTCGACACTACCACCGCCATGGGTAGGTTCGTCATGGATATCATGCAGCGCATCGCCCAACTGGAGAGCGAGCAGATCGGCGAAAGGGTGTACATCGGGATGGAGTACAAGGCCCGCACCAGCACCGGCAGCCTCGGTTCCGGGCACCCGTACGGGTATGTCTACCGGGGCGGAAGGCTGGAGATCGTGAAGGACGAGGCTCACACCGTGTGCGTGATCTACAACATGTACCGTCGCGGCTCCACCATGGACGATATCGCGTCGTTCCTCAACAAGGCGGAGATTCCCGCCAAGAAGGGTGGCAAGTGGAACAAGCAGTCCATCGGCAACATCCTCCACAACCCGCTTTACGTCGGGTACCAGAACTGGAACGGCATCCTCCGCAGAGGCGACCAGGAGCCCACCGTCTCACTTGAGGCGTACGAATCTATAAACGGACCTCTCATCATACCAAAGGCCTGATGACCGACACCAAGCGGGCAGCAATTTACATCAGGGTCTCCACTGACGAACAGGCCGCGGAGGGCTATTCCTTGTACGCACAGAGGTCCATCCTCGAAGATCACTGTCTCGCCGAGGGGTTGGATGTCACGGAGGTGTACGAGGATAATGGCTACTCCGGCCGTAACACGAACCGCCCGGCCTACAAGAGGATGATGGAGGAGATAGACTCCTGGGATGTTCTCGTGGTCCTGAAGATGGACCGTATCCATAGGAACAGCCGCAACTTCATGACCATGATGGACGAGCTGAAGAAACGCCACAAAGAGTTTGTCTCCTGCTACGAGGCGCTGGACACTTCCAATGCCCTAGGAAGATTCGTCGTCGACATGATTCAGCGCATGGCGCAACTGGAGAGCGAGCAGATCGGCGAGAGAACCAAGATCGGCATGAGAGAGAAAGCGGAGGGTCTGGAGCCTTCGAAGTCCAAGAAAGGTACAATGGGCTTTAACCCGCCATACGGATACCGCATCGGTGACGGGCAGTTGCTGGAGGTCCTGGAGGAGCTAAAGGTTGTGTCGAGCGTGTTCTCATCGTACCTGGACGGAGAGACGATGGACTCCATTTGCTACTCCCTGAACGGTTCTGGGAGCCTGACTAGGCGCGGGAATCTATGGAACAAGTATAACCTGAGGAACATTCTGCACAACCCGGTGTACGCTGGGTACATGCGCTGGGAGGAGCTTCTGATCCCTCACGACGCCGCCAAAGCAGTTTCACTGGAGGACTATAACAAAGTCCAGGAGATGATGGCATCCAAAGTCCGCGACCCGTCCAAGAGGGGCGTCAGGTTGCTGCCCATACTGGACGATTTCTGATATTGGCCATATCCAATCATATTTATTCATTTCTAAAAAATGACATTCGTCCAGAACGTCTGACATCCACTTCAAACGGTTATCGTTTGTTGCATCCAATCGCCGTTGAAAAACGGCGTTGAATAAAACAACTTTTTATATCCATAACACAAAAGTGACTTCAGGTCTCTGACCTATAGGAGGGAAATACTAATGTCTGACGAATGCAAAATACTCGATCCGACTGCATACGGTCTGTTCGTGGTTGCGCTTATCTCCCTGCCCCTTGCACTTATGGGATTTCTCGGGTATGCGGGCATTGACAATAGCATCAGTAACTACATCGGACCGCTTCTGATGATCGGTGGAGTGTTCATCTTCTTCGCGTCTCTGTTCGCGTACAGGGCCGGTGCCAACTTCGGATTCATCGTCTTCGGTCTCGTCGCCTTCGGCGTCTTCTTCGCTGGATGTGCCGGCGGAGACCTTTACATCAACATTGTCCTCGGAATTATCTACCTGATCTGTCTGGTATGGTCCCTGCGTGCCCACACCCTCAAGACACTCACCCTGATTCTGCTGACTACCGTACTGGTATTCTTCGCGAACGGATGCTGTGCAGAGTACACGACCGAGTCCTGGCCGTTCCTCTTCATGGGAATCGCCGCCATCCTGAACTTCATTCTGACTCTGTACCTGGCGTTCGCCCTTGTAGACGAGAACCTCCCCTGCTACTGACGTCAGAACGTCACTAGCAGACCCACAAACCTCTTCCTTTCAATCCTCATTCCAGTTTGTCAGGAAATGCTTTTTACAGAGTTCGTACTATCTGGCTCCAATGAAGTCCGACACCAAGAAGAAGGTACTCACCTACCTCATAGTCATTATTATGGTCTTCGTAGTCGTGACAGCCTCCGTCCCTGCCCTGATCTGATGAAGGTTGCGATCGTCACCGGTGCTTCCTTGGACATCAGGGAGGAGTTTTACAAGGCCCTAAACGGAAAAGACCTGGATTCCATATAGATAATCGCCAGAAGGGAGGACAGATTGTTAGCCCTCGCCGAGTCTATTGGGGCCTTGTGTAGGCCCTTGCCCCTCGACTTCTCCACCTTCGAGGGGGTCTCGGAACTGATCAGCCTCATCTATACCGAATCATCGGGAATCGTGTTTCTAGTGAACCGCGTTAGATTTGGCAGGTTCGGGGAGACATCCGACATGGACTTAACTGAAATCAAGGACATGGTCTCGTTCAACTGCACCGCCCTGGCCTACGTGACCTTGGCCCGTATCCCGCTCATGCCCCGGGGCTCGCACACCATTGAGGTCTCCTCGGCATCCATTTATCTCCTGTTCAATGAACTCAACGTCTACGCGTCCATCAAAGCATTTATGCGATCCTTCTGCAATGGCTTCAGGAAGAAGCTCTCCGACTCCGGCACATCAGTCCTGGAGGTCTCCCCTGGATGAGTCCGGACGGACTTCATCGAGTCCTCCGCTGGAAATCGCGACGTCCCAGCAGGGGTATACTGCCATACCATCTTCAGGAAAGACGTGGTGGCGAGAGCCATGGCCGACCTCAGAAGGAAGAGGTCAATGTACAAAGAGTGCAACCATGTCCAGGTCTTCGTCCACATTCATCTCCCGCAACTCGCCACACTGGTCTGAGAGAAATCACTCAGAGGTTGAAAGGATGGAGGTCAGGCCGATGCGCGGTTCAAACGTGTACGCGATAAGCAGGATGGTCCTCAAGACCTGGGAGATAGACATGTACGGCGACGAGATCGCACTCCCTGCATTGTAGTGCTACGTGATGTCTTGCTGGGCTGGAAGCATGTTCTCATTCGTCGCTAATGTGGACGGAGAGACAGTCGGCTGCGTCATCGGAAACGTCGGATTGGACCGAAGCGGACATCTGGAGAACGTCGCGGTCACTGAGAGATGCGATGTGGCCTTCAGCGTCATATCCGGATACGACACGTATATCTCCGACATCGACATCATGGAGAGGGCTAGCAGGAAACTCGTCGACGGCACCGGGGAGGCGTACTACTCCCAGCTGGTTTTTCTCATCGTATCCGAATCCATGCGTGGGAGGGGGCATAGAATCCGCTCTCTACGGGAAGGCTATAAAGAAGTTCTTCGTCAACGGATGCAGGAGGGTCCTGATCTTCACCGATAACGATTGTGGATACTAATTCTACGACATAGACGGCTGCAGGAAGGCCGGGGATACCACGGTGAGCCTGCTCTTAGAGGAGCTCAGGATGATGCTCTACATCAAGGACCTGGACATTGACGAGCGACCCGTCGTCGTTTGTTATCCTTGATAGAGGAGTGTTCGGTCCTTGATGAAGTTGTCCCCGATAGACTTCTTGTAAACCAGGTCTATCCTACGCTAATGGCATTCCTCAGATAAGTGAAGAATCCGCCGAGTTTGAAGAGGTCGCAGTCGTCTGACGTAACGGCGCAGAAGTCATAGTCATTATCCCCGCGAGCCCTAGAGCCGAAGAGGTACACCTATATCATCCCATGAAACTTGGTGATGGGTTCCACTATACTGCAGAACTCATCAATAATGTACTTCATCGTTTCACTCATGGCAGGATGATTGCGTGGTTGTATTAACCGAGTCAGATGTCACTGAAATTGCACACATCACTGGCCTGAAAGTATCAACTTGGACAGGATCCTTATACTCGTCATATAACAATTTGGAATTAATAATTTAAATTAAATTAACAGCTTTATTATTAATGAAAATTGTTTGAACCGTAACAATGAACGGGGACCCTTCGTTCACTATCTCGATCCTGTTCAGATCTTGTAGTACCAGTCGTTTTTGCGAGACTTCGCCTCGGGGGCGTCGCCGTCGATGTAGCCGAGAATGCAGTGCCCGATATCCTTATAATCTCCCTTAATGCCGAGGTAGATCAGGAGCTATTCCACTCAGGTCTTTCAAACTCCTCCTTCGCCCTGTGGATCCAGTAGCTGCCGATGCTCACGATTTCGGAATTGATTTTCGAGAAGCGGTCGTGGGTCTCTCTGTCCCTGACGACAATAATGATGGGGGACTGTCCCCCCCCCCCATCTCAATGGCGACGTAGATTCCAGTCTCTATGATACTGTCGATAATGTCATCGGGGACTATGTTCGGCTTAAAACTGCGCACAGATCTCCTGGACTCGATGTACTGGATGACGTCTTCCTGTGTTATGTATGGCAAATCGATAGGAAATAGTAAATATTTCCCATGATCGAGAATGTTTCTTCTTCAATACAGTAATGACTATATACAAATTAAAGTTGACTCCAACTCAAAATATAATATCCAACCTTCAGATCGCAATCCTCATAATCAGGGTATTCGGAATCTTGAACACGGAACTGAACATCGCCGGCATCCTATCAATGATTTCCGAGAGATTCGATGTGCCCACCACCTAGGCGAGTATGCTAATCAGCGCGTTCACCACCGCAATCGTGATCTACGGACTCGTTACGTCTCTTTTGTTCTTCAAATATGATAGGAAAATGTTGATACTGATGGACCTTTCCGTATTCACTACAGACAACATCGTCAGACTTTCTCCCCCAGATTCGAGGCCCTTCTAATAACGCTGTAGTTATTGCAGTGTTCCATCCCAGTTACTGCGTCATAGCGTTGGTCGTGGACGTGAATATCGCGGAGCCCGAAAAAGTCTCATGCAATTCGTGTCCAAAATGGTCATGGGCGTGTCGACGGGGATGATCCTCGGAGTGCCTGTCACCATATTTCTAGCCAACTTCACATTATACGAAGCGGCGATGCTGTTCCCCGCACTATCCACGGTGTGCACCGGCGTAATATGAACAGACTCGATCGCGGAGAGTACACGTCCTACGGCTCCCAAGTCAGAATCCTTAGGAGGCCCGCGGTCATCATCTCCTTGGTGGCCACAATGCTGTTCGGTGCCGGGAACTATGGGTTCTACAGCTACATGACTGAGTTTCTCCAGTCTTACACAAGAATCGAGACGGGCTCCATCAGCGTCGTGCTGTTCCTGTTCGACCTGAATTTGTCAATTGTACTCAATAATATACACTCGCACGCGCGAGTCGCTGATCTCCCCGATCATCTTCTGACGGATGTTGGCCCGTGCGGCGAAGGCTTTCGTCATGGAGTCGAGATATCATCGTCCTCGGAGCGGGAAATCATAAAAGGTGGCCTCTTGTTTGTATTGTGCCAACAAACCGTCTGAAGAGACTGGGCTGTCACTTCGTGATGGATAATGGTAACCCTCGGACGACGATAAGAGC
>CAZXOR010000061.1:0-6250 GCA_964642395.1 uncultured Methanomassiliicoccales archaeon
GATACGGCGATCTCCACTACATGCTGATGCGCGGCATCTTCTACTCGCACAGGGACATGGTCCAGCTGTTGGACCGGTACGACAGGGACAACAGGTTCGTGCTTTACACCGGGAGGGGGCCCTCTGGCAACACCCATCTCGGCCATATTATGCCATGGATCTTCAACAAGTGGGTACAGGACATTTTTGGCGTGGAGATGCTGTTCCAGCTCACCGACGACGAGAAGTTCCTGTTCAAGGATCTCACCTTGAAAGAGACAGGATCAATGGCGTATGAGAACGCCTTGGACTTCATCGCGCTAGGCTTCGACCCGAGGAAGTCGAGGATCATAGTCAACACGAAGAACGTAGACAGGCTGTACCCGATCGCCCTCAAAGTGGCCAAGAAGGTCACGTTCTCCACCGCCAAGGCGGTGTTCGGCTTTGACAACTCCACCAACATCGGGTCCATCTTCTACACCACCATGCAGTCTGTGCCCGCGTTCCTGCCCTCTGATGAGGCGGGTAGGGAGGTGCCCGTGCTCATTCCCTGCGGGATCGATCAGGACCCTCACTTTAGGGTGACCAGAGACATCGCCCCTGGGCTGGGGTACCCCAAGCCCTCCACAATCTACTGCAAGATGTGCCCCGGACTGGCGGGAGGGGACAAGATGTCTTCGTCCGACGAGAACGCCACCATCTTCACTACGGACACCCCCAAGGCGGTCAAGAAGAAAGTGAACAGAGCGTTCACCGGCGGCTGCGTGTCGGTGGAAGAGCAGAAGGAGAAAGGCGGTAACCCAGAGGTCTGCTCTGTGTTCAAGTACAATTACTTCCTATTCGAGCACGAGGACGTCAGGATCAACGAACTGGCTGACAGGTGCCGCAGGGGGGAGATCCTGTGTGGAGAGTGCAAGATGTGCCTCATCGAGAGGATCAACGTCTTCCTGGAGCAGCACCAGGACAGGAAGGAAAAGGCGAAGGACGTCGTCGCCGACATGACCTACGACGGTTTCGAATGGTGATTTCCATGGATATTGAGGAAGTTCTTGAAGGTCTTAGCTACAACGAGAAGAAGCTCCTACTCGCCCTCAGCGGCAGGGGAGGCGAGGCATCCCCTGCGGACCTCATCGCAGACGGGGAGTTTGGCCTGGAGGTAGAGGTTATGGGCGCTGCGTTCTGGCTTGAGTCCAAAGGCATGGCAGTCATCAGCGAGAGTTCGGAAAAGTTCTACGTCCTGGGGGACGCCGTACCCACCGACGGACTCCCGGAGAGGAGGGCCGTCATGCTGATCTCGGAGGCCGGTGGGAGCATGGAAATGGACGCCTTCGCAATGGGAATGTCTGACGGTATGGATAAGGTCGCCATCGGGTGGCTTAAGAGGAAAGGCCTAGCGAACATCACTAAGAACGGGGACAGGAAGATCCTGGTCCTGACTGACGCTGGGAGGGCCGCGCTGGACTCCCGCGTGGCCGACGAGTAGTTCCTGGCTAGGATGGCCGAGGCCCCCGTGCCCGAGTCAGAGGCAGATCCGAAGGTCGTCAGGGACCTGAAGAGGCGCCAGGGCATGATCACCGAGAAAGTCGTTACGTCCAGGACCGTAACACTCACCAACCTGGGCAGGGAGGCGGTCGCATTCGGAATCGAGCTCAAACCCCAGGTCACGGATATCACCGACCACCTCATCCAGAGCGGCAAGTGGAGGGATGCGGAGTTCAGGAAGTACGACATCCAGACCTTTGCGCCTTCAGTGCATGTGTCCAAGAAACACATGCTCTCCAGGCTTGCGGCGCAGGTCAGCAGGATCTTCACCGAGATGGGATTCACGGAGATGTCCTCCGAGTATGTCCAGCCATCATTCTGGAACATGGACGTCCTATACACCCCCCAGGACCACCCTGCCAGAGACCTCTAGGACACGTTCTACTTGGAGCACCCGGCTAGGCTGCCAATCTGGGACGAGGAGCTGGTCGAGACGATCCGCAAGATCCACGAGGACGGAGGGAACACCGGGTCCACGGGCTGGGGCGGCATATGGTCTAGGGAGAAGGCCGAGACGGCCATCCTCAGGACCCACAGTACCGTCAGCAGTATCAAATACGTGGCCGAGCACCCCGACGCGCCTCAAAAAGCCTTCTCCATCTCTAGAATCTTCAGGAAGGAGTCTATCGACTCCACCCATCTCCCAGAGTTCACCTAGATCGAGGGCATCATCATCGACGAGAATGCTAACTTCGACATGCTTATCTCGCTGATCTGCGAGTTCTATTCCAAGATGGGGTTCGACCAGATCCGCATCAGACCCGCCTACTTTCCCTACACAGAACCCTCCCTGGAGCTGGAAATCTTCTTCGATGGCAAATGGATGGAACTGGGCGGTGCGGGCATCTTCAGACCCGAGGTGGTAGCGCCCTTCGGCGTTAAGTACCCCGTCCTCGCTTGGGGGTTCGGCTTCGAGAGGCTTGCCATGCTGAAGTGGGGCATCATGGACATCAGGGACTTGTATATCTCAGACATGGACACCCTGAAAACCAACGCTCTCCTCTAAGGCCGCCAGAACACGCCCCGGAAATGCAGCCAGCGACGCGAGGGCGGCGTGTGACTCGGCTTCGAGGGCTAGCAGCTCATCGAGACAGAGCAAGCAGCTACTCTCGTGCATGTCGCGGAAGCCCCTCCTGTAGTACACCAGCGTTTCGCGGTGCCTGCCGTTGACGGCCATGGTCTTGCCGAGATCCTCGCAGTGGGGACGTCGTTGCGGTAGGAGTCCAGGACCGCGGACAGTGTCTCCTCTCTCCTGCCCTCCACCAGGAGTGTCTCGGCCCCCATCGCGCTCCTTACGCACCAGTTCTCCTGTTTATCGCTCTCATCGCTCTACGGGCCTTCTCGGTCCGCCCCAGGCGGAGAAGCAACCATGATGCTGTATCACCGTGATCCCGTCGCCGGGTGTATCGGCCAGTAACTTAATGGCATCCTCGTCTGGACTGTCCATAATCTCGTGCCTGTGTGCCCATGTTGGTTTCGACACCTCCCTCAGGCACCCGCATGTGATCAGGTGGTACAGTCTCTCGCGGACGTCGTCACAACGGTCGGTGCACCAGTCGGCGGCTAGGTTGTGCCACCTTCTCAGGGTTTCCTTGTCCGCCCTGTGTATGTACACCCCAGGGATCGACCTCTTAATCGATACGAACCCGCAGTGGTTCACGGGCATCAGCGGGACCTTTCCTCCGCCGAGCATGTCCTCCATCCTGACCAGTGTCCTCAGGACCATGAGACATCTCATTACATCCCTATCGCGCTTGTTCAAGTTGTCGAAGTCGTCGGGGCTATAGTGGTTTATACACCTTGGCAGCACGACGTTAGCGTTGCAGGTCCCTAGCAACTCCTCGCACCTTAGCAGCTCGAGCCCAGACAAGGAGTAGACCTTCTTCACGCTCTTTCCTTATCCCAGATCACGGGCACCCACCTGATCACTAGCAATCCCTCCTTATCCATCCTTCAGGTGATCAGAGACGCGTAGGACTTGGAGATCCACAGGGTTTCGCCAATTCTGTCTTGGGTCAGTCCGAAGGGTGCGTCAGATCCGTATTCGGTGTCTGTATACCTGTACTTATATAGGTACACCATCGTTCTTTGTGCCTTTGTGAGTTTTTCCATGTGACGCACACCGCGTCCGCATTCTAAGATTGTAGTAGTGTGACAATCGTACGCTAAACCTTAGATCTCCTGTGGGAAGGATTAAGACTGTTCCGATGATGGGTGCGACATGTCGAGGCTTCTTATCTGCAGCGAACCGGACTTGCCGTCGGTGAACATGAGGGCGGCCCTCAGGGAGATGCATTCCTGGGAGGACCTGGGCGAGAGCGGTGGCATGAGGTTCAGTGTCTGCGGCGACACCTACATGATATCCATCGACGATATGCATATTCGCCATGATGATCTGGATGTGCAAGCCGCCGGGTTTGGAATCAAGGTGGACGACGTCATTGTGATGTCCAAACATTCCGCTAGGAGTGGAAAGCCCGCACTGACGGTGCACCCCATAGGGAACTATCACGGCAACGAGTTCGGCGGCAAGGAGAGGACGCTGGTGAGGCCATCCCCGGCATTGATGTCCGATGCGATGAGGAGGATAGTCGTGTACAACGATGTGCCCGATGTGCAGACCTGCCTCGAGGTAACTCACCACGGCCCGTGGCTAGAGCGGCCAACCTTCTACATAGAAATCGGCAGTGATGAATTACATTGGGAGGACAGACACTTGGCGAAGATCCTCGCTATGGTGATATCAGACCTAGAGCCCCACGATGAGTACCCAATTGTGGTCGGCGTGGGCGGAGGTCACTACGCTCCGAAGTTCACCGACCTAGTACTGACCCATAGGGTAAACATTGGCCACATGTTGCCAGTGTATCAGATGGAGGGCACCGATGATGAGGATATCGTGCGCATGGTGACGGACGCCTGCACATGCACGGACACCGATCAGGTTTATATACACAGGAAGTTCATGAAGAGGCCCGAGGAGCGCAGGATCGCCGAGCTCATATCATCAGCGGGGTATGACACCCCCAAGTCGGCGGACTTCGACGAAATTTAGTGAGAATCGACGAAGGTCCCGTCGAACCTCTCGCCCAGGATAGCCTTGCGGAGCTCTTCTAGGTTCCTGCCATCGACGATCATGATGTCAATCTTCTTCTCAGCGGCGATCCTTACCCCGAGCGGGTCAAATACGCCAGACCTTGATGCTCCGTGCTTTTTGTAAATGATCTCCCTCAGGCGTCCAATGGTCATCTCGCCGATTCTCTCAGCGTCTGGGTTCTTGCGGGGGTCGTCGGTGTAGACGGCGTCAATGGATGTCGCGTTCACTACTCTGTCGGCATCCATGCAGGACGCCACCATCATGGCCACAGCGTCGGTGGTGTGGCCAGGTTCGGTCCCACCCATGACGGCAATCCTGCCTGGGGCGGCCTTCGATGCGGTCTCCTCCGGGGACTCGGACACCCTGTCGGGCATGTCACCAAGCGCCAGCGAGAGGATCTGAGCGTTGAGCCTGGTTACGCCTATCCCGAGGACGTCAAGTTGGTAGGTGTCCCCTCCGAGCTCACGCCCGGTATCAGCGTAATACCTGGCGGTCTTGCCCCCTCCGCAGACCACGGCGAGCCTCACGCTATCGGACAAATCCTTTAGCATCGCAGCCAGTCTGGCTATGTATTCCGAGTCATTGCTTCCGGGAACCAGGATGGACCCACCGATGGAGATGACAACGCTGTCCATACGATCATTCACCAATATGTTTAATAAACAATGGGACTTGACATAAAAAAGTTGGTGAAGTCACATGGGAGAAACCAATTCAGAGGACAAAGCCAGATACGACTTCAAAAAGGACATGCAGGAAATCACCAGCTACAGGGGGAGGGGCACCGAGCTCATCTCTGTCTACGTGCCCGCGTCCAAGCAAATCTCCGATGTCATGGCGTACCTTAGAAACGAACAGTCCTAGGCGTCCAACATCAAGTCAAAGACCACGATGAAAAACGTTACGAGTGCCATCGACTCCATCGCCGCTCGACTCAAGACCTACAAGGCGCCTCCGGAGAACGGCGTCGTCATATTCTGCGGAGAGGTTCCCAGGGCCGGGGACCAGACCAAGATGGTCCAGTACGTCATCAACCCGCCCGAGCCCATTACAGCGTTCCTCTACAGGTGCGACTCAACATTCTTTACGGATCCGCTCCAGTCCATGCTTCTGGACAAAAAGTGCTACGGACTGATCACCATAGATAGGTCTGAGGCCACGCTAGGACTGCTAATCGGAAGCAGGATCCAGGTGTTGAAACACTTCGACTCGCTGGTCCCTAGCAAACACCACCAGGGAGGACAGTCGTCTGTCCGTTTCGAAAGGCTGATTGAGATCGCCGCCCACGAGTTCTTCAAGAAGGTGGCTGACAATGCTACGGAGGTCTTCCTGGATAGACCTGAGCTCCTCGGCATCCTCATAGGGGGGCCAGGGGCCACCAAAGACTTCTTTGTCAAGGAGGAGTACCTGCACCACGAACTCAGGAAGAATGTCTGCATGCCTCTGGTCGACACCGGCTACACGGACGAGTCCGGGCTTAGGGAACTAGTAGAGAATGCGAAGTCCATTATCACCGACATGCAGCTCACAAAGGAGAAGGAGTATATACAGAGACTTTTCACCGAGATCAGGAAGGTCGACGGCGGCCTGTCCTGCTACGGCGAGGAGGAGGTCCGCCAGGCCACCGACATG
>CAZXOR010000062.1:0-6222 GCA_964642395.1 uncultured Methanomassiliicoccales archaeon
TCAACAAGGTCGCCGTGGACGCGAACAGGCTGATTATCATCACGTCCGTGGAGCCCCACTACTTCGCGGGGTACACCGGTGGCAGGAAGTCCTTCCTGCCCGGTGTCGCATCCTACAGGACCGTGGAGGCCAACCACAGGCTCGCCATGAGCATGGAGGCCCAGTCCCTGATACTCGAGGGCAACCCCGTGCACGAGGACATGATAGATGCGCTGGAGATGGTTAAGGGCAAGGAGATCTTCTCCATCCAGATGGTCCTGGACAGGCACCAGAACATCTACAGGGTGGCCTCTGGTGCACTGAACCCCGCGTTCAACAGGGCGGTCAGCTGGGCCAACGAGGTGTTCTCCGTACCCATACCAGAGAAGGCCGACGTCGTCATCTCCGTGGCGCTGTATCCCATGGACGTGGACCTGTACCAGTCCCAGAAGGCCCTCGACAACGGGAAGTGGGCTCTCAAAGAGGGTGGAAAGATCATCATGGTTTCGAAGTGCAGGGAGGGCATCGGGCACGCGACATTCCTCACGCAGCTCTCGAGCTCCAGAGACCCCAGATAGGTTTTGAAGAACCTCAGGACCGAGTATAAAATCGGCTACCACAAGGCGGCCAAAATGGCCGAGATCGCAACATGGGCTTCGATCTGGGCCGTGACGGACCTAGATCCCGAGCTCCTCAGAAACGCTAACATCACCCCGTTCCCCACGGTTGCGGATGCCATGGCGGAAGCGTTCAAGGAGAATCCCGACGCTAAGGTAATGGTGCTCATGGACGGTAGCGTTACGATACCGAGGTTAGAATGAATATGCCAGAATTCAAGGTGGACAAACTTGAGGAGGTAAGGAAGGCTGTAAACTGCTGCACCATGTGCGGCTTCTGTAAAAGCGTCTGCCCCTCCTTCAAATCTATTGGATGGGACACTGCCCTTTCCAGGGGGCGCATAGTGCTGACCTACGGCTTGCTGAATGGCGACCTCCAACCGGAGGAGTCCTTGATCAGGAACATGTACACGTGCACCACGTGCGCAGACTGCGTCCGCAGGTGCCCCTCCAAGGTAGAGATCGTAAACATCATCGAGTTCTGCCGTGCCGACCTTGTCAAGGCAGGGTACATCTTGCCCAAGCACAAAGCTATGTGCGAGAACATCCTCGCCAACGGTAATCCATTCGGCGAGAAGGTCTCCCGAGAGAAGGTCTTCGGCAGGAAGCCCCACAAGGCGAAGGTGGGTTATTTCGCCGGGTGCATGACCACCTACAGGTCCAAAGAGACCGCCAGGGCCACCATGTCCATTCTGGACAAGCTGGGGGTGGACTACACCACACTGAACGAGACCTGCTGCGGGTCCGTTATGCAGAGGGTTGGATGGCCCCAGGAGGACGTGACCGAGCTCATGAAGAAGAATGTGGAGACCATCACAGCCCAGGGTATAGAGACCCTCGTCCTCTCCTGCGCCGGGTGCTACAGAATGTTCAAACTGGAGTACCCCAAGTACGTGGACGTGTCCTTCGAGGTCCTCCACATCACCGAGCACCTGGCCAGGATCGACCTGAAATTGAAGCCCATGTCCGGAGTAGCGACGTACCACGACCCCTGCCACCTAGGCAGGCACTGCGGGGTCTACGAGGCCCCGAGGGAAGTCATCGCCAAGATTCCCGATCTGGAGTTCAGAGAAATGGATTTCAACAGGAAAACAAGCCACTGCTGCGGGGGCGGCGGAGGTGTCAGGTCCGCATATCCCGAGGAGTCCATGGATATCGCGTCCACCAGGCTTGACGAGGCGTCCTTCGCCGACGTCATCATCACCACCTGCCCGTTCTGCGTCAACAACCTGGACGCCGCCAAGGGCGACAGGGACGTAAAGGTGAGAGACCTGGTCGAGATCGTCGACGAGCTCCTCTGAAACACATGCCGTTCTACCCGAGGGGGTCCCCCGAAAGGGGCCCCCTCATCATGGGGATCCTCAATGTGACCCCCGACTCGTTCTCCGACGGCGGCAGGTGGGCGGACCCATCCGACGCCGTCGCGCACGCCCTAGAGATGGCCAACCTGGGCGCTGACATCATCGACGTGGGTGCCGAATCCACGCGCCCCGGCGGCGTCCCCGTGTCGGTGCGGGAGGAGATGGACAGGCTCAAGCCGGTCCTGAAGGATTTGATCCCGTCACTAGACGTCCCCATCTCCGTGGACACAATGAAAACCGAAGTCGCCGAGATGTGTGTGTCCATGGGCGCGGAGGTGGTCAACGATGTAAACGGCCTGCGCGACGTGGGGATGGTGGAGCTCTGCGCATCCACAGGGGTATATGCGGTGATCATGCACATGCCAGGCTCAACAGACACCGTCCATGGCGGGTGCATGGGGGACGGCTTCGTCGACGAGATCCTAGGATTCCTGAGGGGGAGAACAGGCGCCGCGTTGGACGTCGGTATGTCTCGCGACCGCATCATAGTGGATCCCGGGATAGGCTTCGGCAAAACCGTGGACCAGAACATGTGGATAGTCGACCACAGCTCCTACTTCTCCGACGGATTCCCAGTCCTGTCCGGGTCGTCCAGAAAGAAATGCATTGCCACTGGTTACCCCGGATGGGACATCGATGAAGCGTCGGCGGATGCAGCGAGGAGGGCGTGGCTATCCGGTGCAGACATAGTGAGGGTCCACAACGTCGCCGCTACCTGCAGGGCGATCTACGGGGAGATCAAAGGAAGAAGAACTTGATTTCTATCAGGGTGACAATGATGATTCCGGTGGACCCATAGAAATGAGGTTCCTGCGCCTCTTGGCAGCGACGCGGTCGACTTCACTCCTGCGGCACTCGTCGTCGCAGTACTCCTCCTTGAATGGCACAGGGTCCACGCAGAACTTGCAGTGTGAGTGTTCAGGCAACTTTAGCCTGCCATGCATCACCATTAGCCTCGTTAGATAGTAAACCGTAACTGGTCCGGATTTATTCTTCCCGCGACATGGAGTCGTGCTGCACGCGCGGTAGATAGAATAGAATGGTTTTGTTCACGGTTCTGTGCAATGAAAAGAACTCCGACCTTAGGATATAGCTCCGCGAGGAAGATAGAGTGTGGGAAATAGAAGAGACAGTCCACAAGGTGATAGGATGTGACGGCTTATGCTCCGTAACGGCTACGACCTACTCATCGACGACACGCTGGTGGGCGACGAGACCGCCGACGGGGATGTTGTCGAGGTGTTTCCGGACCCAGAAATCGTTTATGCTGTCAGTGCGATAATGGACACATTACGAGGCTAGGATCCAAGGCTGACGTCATCGTGTCCAAACTGGTGGTGGGCTGTTCATCGGCGCCGCTGAGGACGAAACTGACCGCATCGTGTCGGGAGAGGCCCGCAAAGACGAGTCCGGAAGGTACTACGAGCTCTGCGGAATCGGAAGGGGGGGGGGGGGGGGGACGTAGGCCTTGTGTCCCGAAACGAAGAGGGCGGCACGGCCCCGGCGAGGGGCTCAGAAGGAGGTTCCTATTCATGTTCCCGAACGGCGTGCTAATCATGGTGGACCCGTACGCCGGGGAGCTGACGTTCTTCATATCGGAGAGCGGCGTCCTGATGAGCACGTCTGCGGTGCTGTCCCAACGAGCGTCAGACCCAGATAGCGTGCCTGTTCCTCATGTCCTCCTCGGAGATGTCCCCACGGGACATGAGCTCGCTCACCACGCAGTCAAAGAACAAAAGCGAGGAGTCCTCGAAGATCGTCCCGAGGGGGGCCACCTTGTCCAGGCCGTTCCCATGGGGCACGTCGAGCACGATGGAGGTGTCCGAGACCTTCGTGAGGGGACTGCCCCCGATCCCGGTGACACAGATAATATAAGACCCGATCCTCTTGGCGATCCGTGCGGTTTGAACCACCGACGACGTCTTCCCGGTGAAGGAAATCAGAAGTGTCAAGTCCCCCTTTCCGATGATAGGGGTGGTCATCTCGCCCACAAAGTGGACGTCGAGGCCCAGCTGGACTAGGCGGACTGCAAAAAGTTGCCCTATTAGCCCCGATCTGCCGGATCCGTAGATGAACACCTTGCGGCACTGCTGTATCCAATCTATCAAGATCTCCGTGCAGGAGGGGTCCACGGAACCGACCGCCCTGCGGCAGCCGGCGATGATCTCGTCCAGGGTGCCTTCCAAATCACTCACCGACAGCAGCGGCGCTGGCTTCCGCCTTTCTCCTCTCCTTGATGTCCTTGGCGACTTTCTTACTGAGAACTCTCTCGTGGATGACTCTCATGTAGACCGCGTCGTGCTCCAGAAGCGGGGAGGTGGATATGATCGTGCAGTCTGGCTTCATCTCGATCAGAGCCTCGGCCAGGGGCTCGAACCTCAGGTCGCCCTTCTTAATCGGTGTAAGCCTCTTCTCATTCCCATCGTAATAGTCCACCCCCGCAAACGCGGTGTGGATTCTGCCCCCGCTCAGAGGCTCCACCGTCTCGAGGACGTTTAGGAAGTCGTCTACGTCGATGAGGGACCCGTTGGTGCGGGAGTGCAAGTGGGAGAAGTTGACGACAGGCGTCAAACCGTCGATCTGCTCGCAAATGTCCAGGACCTGGTCCATGGAGCCGAAGACATCCTGCTGGCCAGTAACCTCGATGCCGAGCCTAGGCTTCAGGTCGTTGTCGTGCCACCAATCCATAAGACTCTCCACGTTGCCATAGATGTAATCGTCGACCTCTTCGCGGGGGCGCTTCCCATCGTACAGTCCTAGGCTGGTGACAACGATGTCCCCGTATAGGGCGTTGACGATAAGGCCAGCGTACCTGATGCTGTTCATGCACTCGGCCGCGAGCTCGTTGTTGGAACCCAGGTCCATATAATAGGGAGTGTGGATGGACATGCTGACGTCCAGCCTCTTGGCCATCTCGCCTATAGAGTACAGGTCGCCGAACGCGCCGGCTATTCCGGAGGGCATGAAAACTAGGTCGTCGTCCTCCTCGATGGGCTCGTCGGGATCGCAGACCGGCTTTCCGTCCCTGAGGATCTCGATAACAAAGTCCTCCTCGATGTCTTTGAGGGTCATACTGATCTCCTCGTCTTCTGGAGGTCTGGTGAACGCTCCTGCACGGACGAGCCGGATCTCCAGCGCGCCGAGACTGAGGTTGTGAACGTCCTCTATTCCGTCCTCAAGGGTGCGGCCTTTGCATGAAAGCGGAATTCCGGCAGGTCCGAACCTTATCATGTAAATCAAGGCGGTGAAACGCACCGTTATATTAAAAGTATACAACGTATCCACGCGCGAGCGTCCGAAACGCACAGAATGCGTTCTTCGAAATCCAGGGTGTCTAGCATATGTGATTCTCCACTAAACGATAGTCCCGGGCATTGCTAGAGAAGCACGTGCACGCGTATTTACGGCGGACATATCTTTATAAGCAAGACTAGTATAGCGAACTTTCACCAAACTGTTTACCGAAAGTCGGGAGAGTCAGAGAAATGAAGAGCTGTAAGACAAATCCCCAGCTCATCGCCACCATCGACACGCTGAAGGCGAAGACTAGGGAGATAGAAGCTGCCATCTGGCGAGACATCGCGCTTAGGCTCGAGAAACCTAAAAGGAACTGGGCCGAAGCGAATCTCAGCAAACTAGAGAGGTACGCTGAGGACGGAGAAACGATCGTCATCCCCGGGAAAGTCCTCGGCGCAGGCAACATCAGCAAGAAAATTACAGTTGCCGCGTACGACTTCTCGGACGCGGCCGCCAAGGCCATCGAGGCCGCCGGCGGCAAGACGCTTACCCTCGTGGAGCTAGCCGAGGCCAACCCTAAAGGGACCAATGTCAGAATCATGAGGTGATTCGGATGGTTACAGTAATCGACGGAAAGAATCTGATTCACGGGAGGCTGGCCAGCATGGTTGCCGAGAGAATCATGGCCGGAGAGGAGATTGTTGTCCTCAATGCTGAGGCCATTGTCATCACCGGCGTTAAGGAAAACGTCTTCGCCGACTTCAAGGCGAAAGTCAACCGCGGAGACACCACCAAAAGGAAGGGACCCTTCTACCCCCGTAGGGTGGACCTTCTGTTCAAAAGATGCGTCAGGGGTATGATCCCCTGGACTACAACCTCCGGTAGGGAGGCCTATAGAAGGCTCCACGTCTTCGTTGGCACCCCCAAGCAATTCCAAGACTGCGAGAAGGAGAGGCCTGAGGAGGCCTGCAGAAAGATTACCGGCAAATACACAACCCTGGGAGCCGTGTCCAAATTCCTGGGTTCCA
>CAZXOR010000063.1:0-6200 GCA_964642395.1 uncultured Methanomassiliicoccales archaeon
GAAAAGGGAGAACATCGGGTTCATCAGCTACGACATCGAAGAGGCGTACCCCTCCAGGGGGCAATTGAGGGCACCGGAGTGCTCCATCGAGGACTACCTCCTCAAGAACGTGTTCTCGGATATCTACAGACAGTACGACAAAAATTGGCATCGGAAATCCTCTGGTACCACAACGTCTAGGCGCTCGACACCCAAGCTATAAGGATCGCATCCGAAAGCATATACTTACGCCGTAAAGGGATCCTCGTGTGGTATGACAAGAGCATCAACAACTGTTTCGTCAAAGCCATCAATAACAACATACAGACCAATTGCAGGATGGCCAAGGGGTTCAAAAACATCGATTATTTTATCACCATGGTCTACCTTTGCAATGGTAGGCTGAAGACATCTTTCAACGAGGTAGTGACTGTCCCAAGCGCCGCTTTCCTACAACAATTCTAGTCTGCCTGGTTTAATCTAAATTCATGAACTCGCTTTTTAAACCCTAAATCAAATATAGCCCACCTCGTTCCGATGTCCTGGGCATAATCAAATATGTATGTGTAGCTATCTCCGGTGCGGTGATCATATGGATCCATCCATCATCATGTCAATAACAATCTCGATATTCCTGATCATGAACCCATTCACCAGCATACCGATATTCCTGTCGATTATCGGGGACGCGGACGCTGGGAAAATTCGCAGCTACGCTAACAGGGCCATCCTCGTAGCGGGAGTTCTATTGTTCGTGTTCGTGTTCATTGGGGAGCCGCTGATGTCTATGTTCGGGGTCACTATGGAGAGCTTCAGAGTGGCCGGGGGCATAATCCTCATTCTGATGGCCGTAGTGCTCGTGTTTGGTCTGAAGTTGAACAATGTGGAGGACGGGAAGGATGCCCCGTGGATCATCGTAGCGACGCCGGTAATGACGGGGCCCGGTGTAATAACGGCAGCCTTTCTGTTCTCCCAACAGTATGGTTATCCAGAGGTCATAATCTCGGGGGTCATCGCCCTAGTAGTCACCTGGCTGCTCCTGCATTTGTCGCCTTCGATCGTCCGCCTGGTAGGATTCAACACCCTGAGCATCGCCTCGAAGATCGTCGGCTTGCTACTGGCCACGTTAGGCGTGGAGTATATGCTCCAGGGTGCTAGCCAGTGGGTGCAGCTGTACTGGGGGGTGTGAGGCCCGTTGTTAGAAAAAGTCATCCAGGCTTCTGACCTTGGATCTGGGCATCGCCGGAGCCGAATCTTTCCCGGGGTCATCCCCCTTTTTCGGGGTCTCCTTCGCCATGAACGCCCCGCTGAACAACGTGGTCTGCTGGCTGCCCATCATCAGGTCCTTCTCGGTCCATCCCAGGACTTCGGTGATCCTGGAGGCGGTCTGGGCTATACGCTCAGCGTAATACCTGTAGTCGGGCTTCGCCGTGAACGAAACACCACTGATGTACGGCTCTACCTTCTGGGGCACGGAGTTGCCGTCAGTGACAATCCATGAAACCTTCATCCCGGGGATGAACTCATATCCCCTCTCCATGAGTTTCTTCGCCGCCTGGACGTTGGCCATCCTCTCCGGGGTCTCGTAGGTGTCCAGCCCCTTGCATGTACGGGATATTACGAGCTCAGACGGATCCACCCTGCCGGCAAGCACCTCCTGCACGGTGGACTTCACGAGCGCCAGTGCTTCGTCGTTCTTTTCGTCCAGGATCTTGTCGAAAAGCTCGGTGAGCAGATTGCTCTGGAGGTCGAAAGAGTCCGAGCGACGTATCTCGTAGCCCCTGACCAGTAGCTCGTCAGTGGCCTCCGGCCAGACGACCCTCCCCACGTATCTCTTCTTCATCCCATGGGTGAACATAGGCTCCAGGATCTTCTCGAACTCCAGAGTCCCGCCGTCGCGGGAGTACTTCTCGGCCATGCGGGTCCCGAACTCGACGGAGCCCTCCAGGTTGTGCTCGGGGGACTGCATAAACACCGAATCGGTGTCGGAGTAAATGGCGTGAATGCCCTCGGACTCGATATCGTCGATGATGCCCTTGACGTTGGTCCTGGCGAAGGACGTGATTGCGGCACCAATGCTCTTGTCGGTGAACCTGTAGAACGAGGATGCAAACACCCCGTAGAACGTGTTCATCAGAACCTTTACCGCCGCCTGCAGGCCGTCTAGATACTGGTACTCGTGGGGGTCGGAGGTCTGCTTCATCCTCCTCTTGATGTCGTCTCTCTGGTCCATCAAGTTGGACAGGATCGTAGGCAGCAGCCCCACGCGCCTTTGCTTGGACATGAACCTTGCCCCTGTAGGGGAGACGATTTTGCCGTCCGGGGACAGGGTGGTGAAGCAGATGTTTTTCGCGATGATCAGCGAGGGGTACATGGATTTGAAGTCGAGGACGCAGACCCAGTGGTAGAGCCCCGGGACCATATCGTGCACGTACCCGCCCTCGATCTGCTCGGAGGCCCACGCCCTGCCCATGTTGGGCACCGCAATCTTCTTGCGGTCAGCGGCGCGGATCAGGAGGGAGTCGGCGAGCTGCGAGGATCCGGACGTGAGGACATCCTCCACAGTGAGCTTCGACACGGCGGCCAGGTCCATGCCCTTCCTCAGGGTCCCCACCTTCAGCAGCACGCGTAGGGCCAGCTCGGCATCCTTGGTGCAGTACTCCAGAACCTTCTCTCTGTTGTTGGCCCACTCGTCATCCATGTGCTTGGGGTCAACATCCATCTTGGTCTCGCCCAGGAGTTGCTTGGAGACGGCGTTCAGGGTCTCTTGCTTGGGGCGGAGCTCCTTCCTGACCGCCCACCAGGCGTCGCAAACAAGTCTGCCCTTGACCCTCCAGAACCTTTCGCTGACTGTTCTGGGCTGTCCGCCTTCACGCCCCCAAGGCAGGGCGTCTTTCATCCTGTTGGCCTTGGCTCTCTCTTGGATCTTCTTGATATCGTAGTTGTCGATGTTATAGCCGGTGATTACATCGGGGTCGACCTCGCGGATCAGCTCCCCAAAGCGGGTGATGATGTCCGTCTCCTTTCCCTGGATCTGATCGTACCTACGGATGTCTCCGTCCTCCCCCACAACCGCGCAAATGCAGTAGATAAACTCGTGTTCGATGCTATTCTCCAGGTCAAATGACAGTATCTTCAACCCGGGGTCGAAGGAGTCTATGTTCTCGAACGATGACATCAGGACGGTCAGGTCGGTGCACCTGCCGCTCTTCACCGACTCGCCGGTGACGCGGATGCAGGCGCCCATGTCCATGTCATAGAAGTAGCGGTGGTTCAGCGGGATGTCCGATGCCAGGACGTCAAAGCCCATCCTCTTAAACCTGTTGTGATACTCGGAGACCTTCCAGGGGCTTCTTAGGGTGACCTTCAGCACCTCGGTGTCCACGCCCTTGTAGAGCAAAGTGTCCTTCTGCGCAGACACCACCTCCCCATTCTCGGCCAGTTGCCTCTCCAAAGCCTCCGTCGGTCTGACAGCGAACAGGTATGGCTTGAACCCGTTCACCAGGATGGTTATGGACTCCTTCCCGCGGGTCTTGCCGTACAGCTCGATAACGGGCTCGTCCCCCTCCATGGTGTAGGAGGCGCTGATCAGTCTGACGTCCCAGCTGCTCATCGGATCACTTGTTGGCCACTATCCTTATGACATCCCCGTCCTGGAGCTTGTAGTCGGCCCCGACGGTGCGCTTGGTCTTGGCGTTGACTGCGCGTATGAACTTCTCGCCCAGCTCGGTGTGGACCCTGTACGCCAGGTCTCTCGCGGTGGAGCCGCGTGGGATCAGGAACGCGTCCGGGAGGACCCTACCGAAGTGGTCCGTGTATTTGTTTTCATCCTTCACAGGGTAGACGGTGATGAGGCCCAGCATACCGAAAGCGGCGTCCTCGATGCACTTCTGCACTCCAGTCCCGTCGTTGGCGGCCATCTTCTCTGCTATGTACTCCAGGGCCTTCCTCTGGCCGTCGCTGACTTTGGCGTCCTCCCTGATCCTGAACGTTTTGTCACCCGGGGTATAGTCGACCAGCCCGCCGGCGGCCGCCTTCTTCAAGGCCAGCTCGGTCTCGGCCATGGTGGCGACGCAAGCGTCGTTGATTGCCCTGACCTTCTCGATGTTTCCCTCGGGGGCGATGTCAGCCTTGTTCATGGCTGTAATCATTGGCTTAGACTGCGCTCTGATCTCCCCGCACAGTCTCAGGAGGAGGTCGTCGTCCCACTTGGTGGGGTCCTCGGGCAAGGGCACGACCCCGAGGGCCTCCTTTATCTGGACCTCGGTGACCTTCAGCCCCTGGAGCCTCTCCGCCAGGATGGCTTCGGGCTTGCTACCCTGCATCTTTGCCTGCCTGGCGATCTTGGAGAACCCGTTCTTTATGATCTCCCTCATCCAGCACTCAATCTCCCTCCCGATGAACAAGATGTCTTCGGTGGGATCGTGGGACCCGACGTTGACGGGGTTGCCCTCGATGTCGGTGGACCCGCTGACGTCGACCACGTTGATCAGCGCGTCCGCCTGCCTCAGGTCGTCCAGGAACTTGTTGCCCAGTCCCTTGCCCTCCCAGGCGTCTGGGACCAGTCCAGCCACATCCAGGAGCTCCACAGGCACCATCCTGGTGCCGTCGATGCAGAACGAGTTGTGAGGGGCGCATGTGACACCGAGCTCTTTGCACGGGCAAGGTGTACGCACATAGGCGACTCCCTTATTCGGTTCGATAGTCGTGAATGGGTAGTTGGCTATCTCTATAGGCGCCATCGTGGCTGCCCCGAAGAATGTGGACTTGCCAACGTTCGGTTTGCCTACTATGCCTATCTGCATGGAATCGTCCGAGGATATGTGGTCCTGACATTTATTCTACGCGCGAACACAAAATAGGCGTCCGCGCTCGCAAATTATTGGAGACCTTCTAGAGGAGCACGAGAAGCTGGGACCTTTCCTCGGGGGCGAGGCTGCTCAGGGAGTGCGACGCGGTGTCCACGCCCATCCTCCTGATTTCGGCGCACATCCTTTTACCTTCGTCAGTGAGGTTGGTGTTCTTTGCCCTGCCGTCGGAGTTGAAAACCACCATATCCAGAAGACCCTTGGATTTAAGGCGTTCGACCATGGTCCTGGCGGCCTGGTGGGATATCTCCAGGCAGTCGCGGAGGCTGGCGATCTGGCATCCGGGGTTGACTTCCAGGTAGAGCATGGTAGTGGATTGGTTGGAAGTCAGATTGAGTCTCCTAAGGTTCATGTCCCTCTCGCGAAACAACTTCCCTCCAACCTTTCTGATTTCCTTGTGCAGCTCGAAGTACTTGTCATAGGGCATAGCGTCTCACTCGGAGGTATCGGCGGAGCCGTCTTTCTTTTTTTTGCTGCGGTTCCTCATGAGCTCCTCGTGCTTGCCGGGTATCACCTTGTCGATGAACCGACCGAGCTTTGTGACGTACAGGCTGGCTATGTTGCCCACCAAGATGGCACTGATAACAACGCCCTTGCAGACACCGCCCAACGTGCCAAGTCCGATGTAGATAATGATGGTAGCAATGACGATCATCGTGACGTCCTGGGTCACGCAGACGCGGTTGTATAGTTTGCGTGTCTTCATGGTTAGAGTGTAGCTGAAGCCGTCGCCGGGGATGATGACCCAGTCGGCCATGATCTGCATGTACATGTCGAAGACGAGTCCGCAACACCCGAAGACGACGCAAACGATCTTGGCTCAGTAGTCGACGGGATTCAAGTCGATGAATATCCATATCCTGAAGTCCACGAAGTACTCGAAGAAGACGAACATGATCAGCTGTATGACGAGGTTGAATTGGTTAGCCTTGTGTCCGAACAGGGTGGCCTGTATCGCTACCAGGAAGAAGCTGTACAGATAATGAAGTTGCTCAGGGTGAGGTTCGTGAATATCATCGACAGGCTGTACGGGATCGACGTGATCGGCGATGTGCTCAGGGACGTCTTAGTAATGGCCGTGATGTCCAGGGACAGCACAAGTAGTCCTATAAAACCTGAGTTTGTCACTTGTCCTCGGTGAGGTGCGCACGCACGTGCGTGCACGTACACGTTGCCAAACACAAGTGACAAACTCAGGTCTGAGGTTCGCGATAGCTAACGTTATGCGAACATTCTTCAAAAAGATCTCAAATTACTACCCCGCACAAGTCGATTTTTAAGGAATAAAATCATCAGAATATGAAAGTGGGCCCGCCCAGATTTGAACTGGAGTTACGTGCACCCCAAGCACGA
>CAZXOR010000064.1:0-6126 GCA_964642395.1 uncultured Methanomassiliicoccales archaeon
GTCAAGAAATGGACGGAGACGGCCTTCCGTGAGTGCGACGCCATCGTGTACATCGGTGCGATCGGAATCGCGGTCAGATACATCGCTCCATTCGTGAAGAGTAAGGACACCGACCCGGCTGTCGTCTGCATGGATGAACACGGCAGGTGGGCCATAGCTTTGCTATCGGGACATATCGGTGGGTGCAATGAGCTAACCTAGAGGATCGCCGACGGCATGAGCGCGGAGGCTATCATCACCACGGCGACGGATCTGAACGGCAAGTTCTCCGTGGACACTTTCACCATCCACAATGTCATGAGGATCTCATCCCTCAAGATAGCCAAGGACGTGTCCGCTAGGGTCCTGGACGGGAGATTTGTCGGCTTCTATTCCGATATTCCAATAGAAGGAAATTTCCCCGATGGGATCACCGTCGCCGATGGCGGTGAGTTCGGGGTCTGTGTATCATCGGACCCGGATAAGAAGCCGTTCGACAGGACGCTTAACTTGATCCCCATGGACATCGCCCTGGGTGTGGGGTGCAAGAAAGGCACCGACCCGCAGAAACTTAAAGACTTCGTCCTCAGGGAGCTGGAGAAGCTCGGTATCGCCCCGCAGAGGGTGGCGTCCGTCTCCAGCATCGACCTAAAAATGGATGAAGTTGCTATTATGCAACTCGCACGCGACCTCAAGGTCCCATCCCGATTCTACACCTCCAACCAGCTGAACTCGCTGAAGGGGGACTTCTCGTCATCCGTGTTCGTTAGGGAGGTCACGGAGGTGGACTGCGTTTGTGAGCGCTCTGCCGCCATGGCATCCGGGGGGATCAATTTCCTGCTCAGGAAGACCACCGAGAATGGGATGACACTGGCGATATGCAGTATCAATATCAAACCGAGGTTCGTTTAAAATGAAGGACGTATTCATCTTCTCAGGAACAACAGAGGGAAGGAGGCTGGCCAAGTGGCTGGCCTCCAACGGGGTTATGGTCTACGTCAGGGTGGCCACTGACTACGGCGCCGAAGTAATGGAACCAGACGACAACATAGATGTCAAGGTCGGGAGCTGCGGCGGCGCTGAGGGAATCGCGAAGGTAATCTCCGAGAACATGTATGACATCGTTGTCGATGCGACACATCCCTATGCAACGACGGTCTCCAAGCACATCCGCGAGGGATGTGAGAGGGCCAGCGCGGAGTACATCAGGCTCAGAAGGACTAACTCCGATGTGTCTCCGGATTCGGATATCATTATCGTGGACTCTGTGGATGACGCCATCGACTGGCTGATTGAGCACGAGGGTGTAGTCCTGGCTGCCACCGGGTCCAAGGAGTTGGACAAGTACACCCGCCTGCCCGACTTTAAGAAGAGGGTCGTGGCGAGGGTGCTATCCACCAGGGAATCAATGGAGAGGTGCGTCGAGCTTGGGTTCGAGGGCAAAAACCTCATTTGCGCCCAGGGGCCGTTCTCAGAGGACATGAATTACGCCACTCTAAAGTAGATAGGCGCAAAGTACATAGTTACCAAGGACTCCGGCACCGTGGGGGGCTACGAGGAGAAGGTCCGCGCGGCCAGGAGGGCGGGGACCACTACCATTCTCGTGAGGAAGCCTGATGACATCGGCATAACCTACGACGAAGTGGTGGCTTTGCTGGAGCAGAGGTTCGGCATCCTGCACTGCGAGACAGACATCACAACAGAGAAGCGGTGCATCCTGCTCGCCGGCATCGGGATGGGGCCTGGCGATATGACCGTCAGGGCCGCCGAGAAGGTCCGTTCCGCCGACCTTATCGTAGGCGCCAGGAGGATGCTAGAGGCCGTGGACACCAGTGGCAGGGACGTTCTCGCCGAGTACAGGTCCGATGTCATCATAGACTACATCAACTCCCACTCAGAGTACTCGAGGATCGTGATTCTCCTGTCAGGGGACGTGGGGTTCTACAGCGGCGCCAAGGGCTTGCTGGTCAAGATCGACCGTTCGAAGTACGATGTAGATGTCGAGGCGGGGATATCTTCCGCGGTGTATCTCTGTTCCAAAATTGGCGAGACCTGGCAGGACACCCACTTCACCAGTGCCCATGGGCGTGGATCCAACATCGTCGGGCTGGTCAACACGCATCCGAAAGTGTTCACGCTCCTGTCCGCGGAGGACAGCGTCCACGCCATGTGCAAACAGTTATTCGACTACGGACTCAACGATGTCTCCGTGACGATAGGGCAGGACTTCGGGTACCCGACCGAGAACGTCTTCACAGGGACTCCGTCGGAGTGCCTGGTACAGCCATTCGGCAACCTCTGCGTTGCTCTGATCAAGAACCCGGGCCCGGACACCCACAACCCTATCGGAATATCCGACGAGGAGTTCGTCAGGGGCAACGCCCCTATGACCAAGAGCGAGGTCAGGGCGCTGTCTGTGGCCAAGTTGAAGCTGTCCTCCGACTCCGTTGTGTACGACGTCGGTGCGGGGACCGGCTCCGTCTCCGTGGAGATGGCCCTCACCGCCTGCAAGGGCACGGTCTATGCCATCGAGAGAGAGGATGTCGCCGCTGACCTTATCGAGGTCAACAAAAGGAAGTTCAAAGCAGCCAACCTCAAGATCGTTAGGGGACTTGCCCCCACCGCGATGAAGGACCTCCCCGCTCCGACACACGCTTTTATTGGTGGTTCCACCGGGAACATCAGGGAGATTGTGCAGTGCCTTTTAGCCAAGAACCCGGACGTCAGGATCGTCATAAATTCCATCACGATCGAAACCATGTTTGAGATCCTTCAGGTCGTGAGGGACATGAACCTTGTAGAGGAGGAGTTCATCAACGTTACGATAGCCAGGTCCAAGCGCCTGGGAAGGTATCATCTGATGACCAGCCAGAACCCTGTATACATCGCGGTGGTGAGGGGTAGATGAGCCTGCCAAGTGTAATGATTGCCGCCCCCGCTAGTGGCTCCGGGAAGACGCTGGTGACATGTGGTGTCCTGCAGGCGCTGATCAATCGCGGCCTGAAAGTGGCATCTTTCAAGTGCGGCCCGGACTACATCGACCCTATGTTCCACTCCAGGGTTATCGGCACCCGCTCCAAGAACCTGGACGCGTTCTTCGTCCATGACGATACACTCCGCTATCTATTCGGCAGGACGGCGGAGACCTGCGATGTCTCCGTAGTCGAAGGCGTCATGGGGTTCTACGACGGCATGACCGCCTTAGGCACCGAAGCAAGCTCCCACGACGTGTCGAGAAAGCTCGACATCCCGGTGATCCTGCTGCTGAACTGTAGGGGTGCCAGCCTGTCCGTGCTACCAGTGCTGAAGGGGTTCCTGGAGTTCACCGAGAACAACATCAAAGGGGTGATCTTCAACAATATGTCCGCCAGAATCTTCGAGTTCATAGCACCCGAGGCAAGGAAAATGGGCGTGGAACCCATCGGATACGTGCCTAAGATCACAGACCTGGTGCTGGAGAGCAGGCACCTGGGGCTGGTGCTGCCGTCGGAGATCGACGAACTGAGAGACAAGCTCAACAGGCTGGCGGATGTCATCGAGGGATCCCTCGACCTGGATCTGCTGCTGAGGATCGCGGGGGAGGTCCCTGACCTTGAGTATTCTCCTCCGGAGGTCAGGAGAGTGGAGGGTGTCAGGATCGGCCTGGCCGACGACGAGACGTTCTGTTTTACCTACGAAGATAACATCGAGCTCCTTGAAAGGTGCGGCGCAGAGATCGTTAGGTTCTCCCCCATGGCTGATGCCAAACTCCCGGACGTGGACGGTATAGTTCTTTCTGGAGGGTACCCGGAGCTGCACGCATCCGAATTAGAGTCCAACGTCACTATGCTGAAGGACATCAGATGGAAGGCGTCGGAGGGCATGCCGATAATCGCCGAGTGCGGCGGGTTTATGTACCTTCATGATTAGATCGAGGATCCCGACGGGAAGATGCATAGGATGTGCGGAGTCATCCCGGGATCCGTCAGGAATTCTGGGAGGTTCGCCAGATTCGGATACGCTACGCTGACCCCGCTGAGAAACGACGGCGTCACTAGGGGGGAGTTGAATATCAGGAGCCACGAGTTCCACTACTGGGACAGCGACAATTTCGGCTCAGACTGGAGGGCAGTGAAGACCGGCGGCAGGGAGTACACCTGCATGCACGACACAGGCAGGATGCTGGCCGGGTTCCCCCATCTTTATTACTACTCGAACCCAGAGTTCGCCTCCAGATTCCTGGAAAGGTGCAGGGAGTACAGGGAGTCGAAGGACTGACCCCATCGAAATGATGGGGGCGCTGTCGACCATCCCGTTCTACCTCTTGTTTTTTTAATGTGCCTTGCCGGCTCTTTTTCCTGTGGCGCCTATCTATGTTGGTGGACTGCTCGCAATTGAACTGGCTCACGCCGTTCAATATCTTGTCTAGAATATACCTACATCTAGGCTTTTCGATTAGACATCTTTCTATCATATCCAGCGTCCTTCCGCGAGAGAGGCAGACCTCCACGAATGAGGTCGGACTGCCGGTGACCCTTCTTTCGAATGCTTCGCTGTTGTTTATAAACACCACATCGCACGTCCCGTCCAGCATTCTGTCCAGTACGCTGGAGCAGTTCCATCCGTCCAGCTTCCCAGAAATTGAATTCCTGAAAACGTCGTCATCCGCGACTACTGAATGGGACACCATGCAGAACATCTCCCTCATCCAGGTCATCAGTGGGAGGACCGTCGACGAATCACCATGGACGACGAATCTTCTGGCCCTCAGGGAGTCGACGCTACGGTCGATGTTTATCAAGACGGACATGATCCGCTTCTCATTCTCGTCGACCATCCTGATGGCAGACGATGGGTCCGTCTCGGGGGCTTCCCCTACCCATCAGGAGCTAGCGCATAGCCCCATATCCGATGGGGGCGCCTCCGACGGGCACAGGGAGGGGATACCGAGCGCCTCCCGTACATCTCCGTGGTCTCCCCACAGTACTCCGAATGTACCAGACATTAAGCGCAGCAGCGCTGGAGTCTAGGATCTCTGGCCTCCCAGGCCTGCAGCCGATGAACGCGTTCACCCTTACACTCATCGTGACCAACAGGGCGCGGAGCTCATCCCTTCCGTAGGTCCATCTCAAGTCCTATATTCCGTAGCCGAGAATGTTAACTATGTTCGAATCCTCCTCACCGACGATATCCGCGGACCTCAGCATCCTGACGGCTCTGTTGTAATCTTCAGCGAAACCCATGGAGGACAGGTCGCCGGCCATCAGCAGTGGATTGTTCTCTCCGCCTGACAGTAGCGACTCCTCGTCGATGCAGACCAGCGACACCCCCAGAGTATCGACCAGGGCCCTTCTGCTGGTTCTCTCTGAAAACCTCTCCACAATCCTGCGGTTGAACCTGGTGTTACAGATGAAAATGTCGTACTCTCCCAAATGGAAGTCCCCTGTCTCGGATAGCGTGGTCAGGTCCAGGAACACTGTGTGTATTCTGAGCCTTAGCACGGACAGCAGGTGCCCGATGGTCGCCATATTCCTGTTCTTGTCGGTGCTGTAGAACCATCTTCCGATCAGATTGACTGTGCCCGGGATCGGCTCGCGGGGGGCCATCCTCAATATCAGGACGTCGAACATGCCGAAGGTCTAGCCGAACTTTCTTACCAGGAAGCTTTCGTCCGTCATATCGAGAATATCTTCAGGCCGTGCCTCTCCGAGAGGAACCTCGCGGGAATGGAGAGATCGGTGCCCATGATCTTGGTGGAGCACGTGGGGACAAGGAATATTGTATGGAACCCGTCATCGATTGCCTGGAGGACCGCCTCCCCGATAGCGTAAACCAGGTCGATAAACACATTCGAGGCGTCCATGGATGTGAAATAGACGTTGCAGCCCCTGATGGACCCCGTCCTCTCTTCTGAGGACAAGGTCATGCGCCTTCTGAAGGCAAACTCTATCAGATAGGTGCAGTTTCTGGGCCTGTGCAGCATTACGGTGGCGTCGGAGATCCTCATGGTCGCGTCGATTGTGCCGTAAGAGGTGCAGGAGGGAATGATGTAGCTACCATTGTAGGTCAGGTACTGATAAAAAATAAATATGATTATAAATATGAAGCGATAGTATAGTTCCAATTACTGTGCCATTCGTCTCTTTTGATGTTGATCGTGGCGAAGTC
>CAZXOR010000065.1:0-6074 GCA_964642395.1 uncultured Methanomassiliicoccales archaeon
TGTTCTGAAATTAAGAATATTCAACTCCGGCCATTTTCGTCCGCTTTACCATCTGGCTCTCGCCTTTCTGATGACGTTCATCTTGCTGTTCCTGCAAAGTCCTTCTCGGTTATTCTAGTAGACTCGTGATCTATAAGCACGGACATGTTCTCGATCTTGAGCCCCTGTTCAAGTAGAACTGTCTAAACGTTCTTCTGTAGTCCTTGAGCTTGAAGGTCTCGTTGATGAGTGCCTAGACCTTCTTCTTAATCCTGCGGATGCTGTTCTTAGACAAGAAGGAGTAGTCCCCTCCTAGTGAAAAATAAGGCATTGCTGCTCACCTTGTGGTAGATGAGCCAGACCTGCTTGAGCATGAGATACTGGCCGACAACCGAGCGGATCTCTTCTGGGATCGGTATGGTGCAAGGCTGACCGTAGCTGCCCCTGCTCTTGACGTGTCTGAAGCGAATGGTCCACTCGTCGGTGTCAAGGTCAGAGACTTCTATTAGATTGAGCTTCTTGTTCCTGGCCCCTGTCCCGATGTACATCAGGACCATGGCGACTGAACGGACATCGGCGAAGCTGCTCTGGTCGATCTTGTCCCACTTCATCAGGATCCTCCCGTACGCACCCTCAGAGAGGGGCGGAAGCCTGGGCTGTTTGACGCTGGGCTTGAGTCCTATGTTCTTCTCGAGACAGATGGTGACCGTTGGGTTCTCGCAGAACATGAGGAACTGGTTCAGGGTTGAGATGTCGTGGTTGAGGTAGAAATTGTCAATCTCGAAATCTTTACGGTACAGGATGTAGGCCTTGACATCATCCAGCATCATCTTGGCTAGTAAGACGATAGAAATCCTTTCCTGCCTGTTCAATAGCATTAGGCCGTTATCCATCCTCTTGTAGTAGCAATTCTGGACTTTCCGGGAGGTCTTCGCTAGACATCTCCTCTTAGCGTCCATCAGCTCGGTGGTCTTCTCGGCAACGGGTATCTGCTCATTCTTCTTGTTGTTTTTTCGGACTAAGACTTGAGCATTTGTCAATTCGTATTAGTCAGAAACTACATAAATAACTGGATATTATAGTTTTGCAAAACTACCTAAGAAATATAAAAATTTAAACCCCCACTTTAAATAGAAGGTATATCAACAATACAATTAACAGTATTTATTTCGGCAAATATCCGATTCTTATTAAATATAATTTCGAGAATTACAATAATAATGTGACTCAACTGATCAATGGAGGCGGGCAATCTGAGCGAGATCTCGGTGCCCGATGTCCTTGAGAGAAAGTTCGTGATAACGTCATCTTGTGTGTCAAGGAGATGCAAGGATCGATAAAGAGTGATATCATTAAGAAAGACGAAGGGAATGAACGTACTAAGTTCCTGAGGATCAACGAGCTGATAGACGAGGGCATAATCACGGTGGACGATACCAAGAGACGGCACAATTCCATCAAGCTCTACCTGACACACAAAGGACAGAAAGTAGCCAAACACTTTAAGAAAGCTGTGGAGGCCTTCAGACAAATCTGATACTGAAAAGTAACATTCGAAGATACACATAGACCATTATTATACTTTCAACAAGAGCAGCGGCTTTGAAATACACTCATCCTTTAGGATGCCTATCTGATGACTATAATTTTGATCGATCAAAGGTAGAGGTTCTGGATTTCGTAAAAAAATATAAGTTCGAATCCCTTTCAGATGATATGTGGACTGTTCGACTTAGAAGCTATAAACATCCATGATAAGGATATTGAGATCCTTAAACCTGAATTTGTCACTTGTGCTTAGTAACGTGCACGCACGTACACGAGTACGTTACTGGGTACAAATGACAAAGTTAGATTAAGAGAGGATAGACGATACACTCCGAGTCTATGATAACCCATACTTTCCAGATATTGTCATTGGTGGGCGCCAAGAAGGAGAAGGCTATTTGGGAGAACGGTGTGCGCTTCTGGAATGAGTTCTTGGAAGCGAAATTAGTCGACACCACGAGGCCGGACGTCAAGGAGCGCGATGACGTCCTGCTAACCCAGGCGTCCGAGCTCCTGGACGATGACTTCCGCTCGCTGGCCGGTATGATGCCCAGGGGCGAGGTGTGGAGGATGTACTGCCACTTCAGGGATTCCGCGGCTTATCTGGACATAGAGACGAACGAGCTCAGCAGGGACTCCCTGGTCACAGTGGTGACAGTCCACAGGCCTGGAGACACCGTCACTCTAACAGAGGGGATCAACTTGACCTCCATGACCCTCTCCGACGCGCTAGAGGACGCCACTATCCTAGTTATGTTCAATGACAGCTGCTTTGACGTCCTTGTCCTGAGGAACAGCTTCCCGAAGGTGGACCTGGACATCCAGCAGTTCGATCTGTGGTTTACCTCCAGGAAGGTGGGGTACAGCGGCGGGCTGAAGCCGTTGGAGATGGAGCTGGGGATCACAAGGGATGAGGATATTGAAGGTGTGGGCGGGGCGGATGCGGTCCGCTTGTGGAAAATGTGGGAAAGGACCAGCAACAGGAATGCGCTGGAGATCCTCGCGGAGTACAACCGCGCGGACACGATAAACTTCGAAATTATAGCTGATATCGTGTACGAGCGGCTGGTGAGGGAGCATGCCGGCTACCGTTGGTGACCTGCGCAGGATGCGTAGGGACCTAGACTCCGCGGCGGAGGTCCTTATGTCAGCAGACGACGTACTTGTGGTGACCCACATCGACGCCGACGGAATATCCGCCGGAGCGATAGCGGACATCACCCTAGAGAGGCTCGGCAAAAAACATGAGGTCCGCTTCGAGAAGAAGATATCAGAGGAGACAGTGGATCTCATCAACGGCAGCTCCAGCAAGGCAGTGTGGATCTGCGACCTCGGTAGCGGGTACCTGTCGGAGTTCGAGAGGGACTGGATCGTCGTCACCGACCACCACGTCCCCGACCCCAGGTGGAGACGCAGCCAGACCGTGCTCGACAGCTTCTCCAACATAACGCACATCAACCCATGGGCTTACGGCATGGACGGGTCCTACGAGATATGCGGGGCCGGGATGACGTACATACTTTCCAAGACCCTGGACCCGGCAAACACGGACCTAGCATTCCTTGCAATCGTGGGCGCTGTGGGCGATTTTCAAGACTCGGGGGCTTCAGCGCTGGTGAGTATGAACCGTGCCATCGTAGCCGATGCGGAGGCGGCTGGGATGCTCAAGGTGGATATGGACCTGAGGTTCTTCGGCAGGGAGACCCGCGCCGTCAATCAATACCTTCAGTTCAGCAGCGATCCACAGATCCCGGGGCTCAGCGACAATGCCACCGCTTGCCTCCAGTTCCTGGACAGGATGGGCATTAGGGGCAAAGATGGCGGCAGGTGGAGGACCTGGTCCGGCCTCTCGAATGACGAGAGACGGAGGGCCACCGACGCGATCTTGAGCATGCTGCCGGAGGATCAGAGGGGCCGCGCGTTCGGGGAGATGTACACGTTCCCACACGAGCCCGAGGGCACTGGACTAAGGGACGCCAAGGAGTTCGCCACCATCCTCAACTCCTGCGGGCGCTACGACAACGCGATCACCGGGTTGAGGATCTGTCGCGGCAACATGTCCGCTATGTCGGACGCCGAGAGGAACAGGGCGGAGCATAGAAAACACATCTCGTCGGCCATGTCATACATCCGGGACAACCATCTGCTCAGGGAGAGGAAGTTCGTTCAGTGGTTTGACGCCGGGTCCGAGATCAAGGAGACCGTCGTCGGAATAGTGGCCGGCATGGTGTTGGGCTCCGGCGAATGTTCCCGCAACATCCCTATCGTAGCGTTCGCTGACTCAGACGATGGTGTTAAAGTGTCGGCTAGGGCCAACAGGAGCTTGGTAGATAGGGGCCTCGATCTCTCCAAGGTCATGAAGATCGCTGCGGAGCTGGTAGGAGGGTACGGCGGGGGTCACACCATCGCGGCAGGCGCGACGATACCTCCAGGGCGGAAGGACGAGTTCCTAGATATCGTTGAGGACATTGTATCCTCGCAAGTGGAGCGACGGAGCGCGCAGGATACTTAGGTCTACCAGATTTATGGTCGCTTAATCTGGACTCATCGTTGTTAATAGCCTATATGCAATGAAATAAGGAGGTAGTTAGACATTTTCTAGGCCTGCTGATTTGCAGGTTAGAAGCTACTAATACTTTAGGTAATTTTGAGCCATTAATAACTCATAACTCGGTAGATTTATACACTCTTCAAGAAAACCATCATATCAGAGGTCATCAAAATGACAGCAATCAATGCATTCGAATATGTTGTATGCGGTGCATGCGTTGATGTTTGTCCTAAGTCTGCCATCACCTGCAAGGATGTCGTAATCATCGATACTTTTAAGTGCACCAACTACGGGGTTTGTATCGACAAGTACCTTTCCAGTTGTATCTTTGCATAAGTAGGATCAGCTGGAACCATGGGATAATCTCAGAACCTCCTTGCGAAAAAACCGTTTTCCCTCCCGGTCCTTGGGGCCAGCATTTTTTCCCATCGTATTTCCATCATCGTTCTCCCAGTCAGACTCTTATCCCGATCTGTGTCACGATCCCAGGGCCTCCGTCGATCGGTTCTGTCTCTGTCATCACAGTTCCGGCCCGGAGGGTTGATGAGTGTCTAAATCTACTAGTTTTAGGGATGGTTAATCGTTCTATGGTACTGCAGATTGCTTTTCAGTAAGTGTGAATCGGTATATCCAGACATTTCAGGGCACCGGAATCCGGTGTTAAGTTCGACTAAGAATCCCAGTAGAATTTGAGTCATTCCTAACTTAAAATTCGGTATATTTATATATGGTTCCGCTAAATTAGTCATTTAGAAGTAAAACACATTACTACCATCAAGACTTCCGAGTGCGTTGCCCGCGGAGCCTGCGTCGATATCTGCCCCCAGGAAGCTATTACCTGCAAGGATATTGCTGTGATCGATGCCTCCAAGTGCACCGACAGTGGCATATGCATCGACGAGTGTCTCTTCAGTTGCATCTCCGCTTGAAGGCACATGTTAACAGAGGACCATGGGCCTTTGATCCGCGGTTCTCATTATAAAACTTCTTCGTCATATCTTGGCTTTCCGGGTCGGTTCTCTCTTCTTATTCCTTAAAAATCGACCCATGCTGGTAGTAATTTGAGAGCTTTTTGGAGAATGTTCGTACAGCGTCAGTTATCACGAACCTCAAAAGACGCGTGGTTTTGGACTGTAATCCTGTACAAATAATAAACTCAGGTTCCTATCATTTTTTTATGACAATATAAGAATTGAATGCATATATCATATCGGTTTATAACAGTCAATGGTCAATTCTGCACGCATGACGCTATCCAAAGGCTATCCGACGGAGTGGTCGACTTGGACACAGTAGGCGTCAAAAGAGTTTCTTTAGACTCTTAACCTTCACGGTGAGTTCGTCGATGTACTCGGCAATCTCCTCCATGAAGCCGTCGTAGCGGTCTGTAACAGTGGCTCCGTCAGGGGTGGCGTGAATAATTTCTTGCTGCTCTAGGAGCTTCAGGGAGTACCTCACCCTGTGTTTAGGTATACCAGTCATCTCCGAAAGCCTTATGAGCCCCACGGGCTGATTCTCCATGACGGTCTTCAGGATGGATATGTGCCTCTCCAGGAGCTTGACATCGTCGCTGAGCGATCTTATAAGATCCCCATTGTCAGTCATCGAACGTTGTACCTCCCGCTCAAATCTTCGATAATGCTGTGAAAAAGAAAGTTTTGAAGAGGGATTCGGCTCAGCGGCCGTACCACTTTTGTATGCCCCATTTGTTGTAGTTCGCCCACCATCCCTGAACGATGGAACCGCAGCAGTCTAGAGCCTTCTGCTTGGCGTCCTGGCCCTTGTAGACTTTGTAGCAGTTGAGGCACTGCCACCTGAGTTCGGGTTGTTTCTTGGCTTTCATTGACGATGAATTAGGGATTCCGATATTAAAGGTTTGGCGAGTCGAGTGCATTCCAGTACTCCTATACATGATTCAGGGTTGAAACTTGAATAATCAGGAATTGAGTTGGATTGATTTATGGTATGTGAATTCTGCGACATACAAGGTATTCGT
>CAZXOR010000066.1:0-6066 GCA_964642395.1 uncultured Methanomassiliicoccales archaeon
ATGTAGAACGTCTCGCCGGTCACGCAGACCGAGCCTGAGTATATCCTGTCGCCTTCGTGCTTGCGGATGGTGCTGGACTCCCCGGTGAGCAGCGACTCATCCATCTCCGTGGACCTGCACTGTTCAATGATGCCATCAACTAGGGCCTGATCCCCCGCGCGGATTACTATGAGATCGTCCATGACAATCTCGGACTGGTCGATCTCAACCTCCTCGCCATCGCGGATGACGCTGACCTTTGGCCTGACTAGCAGCGAGATCTTGTCCAGTTTGCGCTTGGCGCGCATCTCCTGGACTGTGGAAACTAGGATGTTAGCAATGATGATCCCTGTCGCCGATAACGCGCTAATGACCTCCTCGCAGATGACAAGGAGGATCCCCAAGATGAACAGTACGATGTTGAAAGGGGTGAGGGTATTCTTCAGGACGATGTCCGTGTATGTCCTGCTGGAGCGGACGTCGGCATTGTTCGCCAATCCCCTGGCTTTACGGTCCTCGACTTCCTCGCGGGTTAGCCCGTTCATGTTAGGCCCTTGACATCAAGATATAATAACGTTGTGCACGTTGATTCAGGGCGTTCCGGAGATTTTCCTGACCGCCTCCTTCTCCTGCTGTAGAGTCTCTATCACCCTGTTGGTCACGACCTCCATGCCCAGGGGTTCGAACTCCACGGTCCTTCCCATCGAGACGTACTCGATAAAGCACCTCGCTGGCTTCCCGTAGTGTCCGGACGCGGCGTGCGCGTACACTGAGAGCTGCAGCCTGTACTCTGGTTCGAACCTGTCCGAGACGTCGGTCTTGTAGTCATGGATTTCGATGACGTTGTCGCACTCCACCAAGAGGTCTATCTTGCCATCAAGGACCGCTCCACATTCCCTCACGGGTAGGGCACAGTCCACTTCGGCATGTGGCTCCCCCACGGCATTAGCCCTCTCGAGTATGTCGCAGATCCTGTCCAGCTCTGGATATTCATGCTGCACCGGCCATCCCTCGCAGAGCGCCTGAGCGGCCTTGTGAACCTCGTCGCCGTACTCGACGCCATTCCCGGGTATCTCGTCCCCTTCCACCGTCTCGCCCTTCTCGGTAAGGAAGCGCATTATGGAGTGCACGCCCAACTTCCTCCTGCGGACAGGGTATCCTGAGATGTCCGGCCTCTCGATCTCCGAGCTCTCGTGTCCGGCAGCGGGGAGCTCGCAGTCCAGAATCCTGGTATACGATTCCCTAGACAGCTTCGTCATAAACAGGGACGGCTTCGGCCCGCAGATCAGCGTCTCGTACTGCCCGGCCCTGGACATGGCCACGAACATCAGCCTGCGCTCCTCGTTGTAGTCGGTGGGGATGCATTTCCTGGCCAGGCGAGTTCTCCAGGAGGTGCATACTTTGGCGTAGTCGCCGAACCTGCCCACCTCTTTGGATGCCCTGATGCCGATTCTCTCGTCGAACAAGAAGCGGTCCTTCAACCGGTTTTCTTGAGCGGGCATGCTACCCTCGTCCATGTACGGAATGATGACAGCCGGGAACTCCAATCCCTTGGCTTTGTGCATGGTCATGATCCTCACAGCGTCTGAGTATCCGGAATTTTCCACCGGGTAAACAATCTGCTCGCCGATGCCATCCTCGATGATGTGAATAAGGTCCGAGATGGTCAGCAGGGATCCTCTATGGGCCGCTGAGAGGGTGTTTATGATGGCCTGTGTGACGTCGTTGTCCAGACCGTAGAAGGCGTACAAGCGGGTGAGCATCTCGGTCACCCTGCGCTTCCTGACGTAGAGGTCCTCCCGCTGCTTCTTTAGCACCTCCGGGATAGTCGAGTAATCCTTCCTGACGTGCATGCACTCCGCCAGCGAATAGTTCAGATCCGCCATAATCGGCACGTACCCCCAGGGGTCGCGCTCGTTGTTCACGTACCTCAGCCAGGCCAACGCGAGCTTACCTTCTCGGGTGGACATGATGTCCATGTCCTCCTCCATGTACGCGGGTATCTTAACGTCCTGAAGATGGCGGAGGAGCACGCGGCACTGCTTGGTCTTCCTACACAAAATGGCGACATCCCCGAAGCGCAGCGGTCTGGAATTATCGTCGGAATAAACGCGGTACCTCCCGGAGCCGATGTAGTCGCGGATGCACTTAGCGACCTCCTCAGCTTCATCATCGGGTGAATCGCATATGACGTAACGGATCTCCGTCCCATCCTCCGGTATGTTGCTGCGTCCCGTGGAAATCGGGTGAACCTTGTCTTTGTCCTCATATCTCAGGGACTCGTCCTTAGAGGAGCCTGGGAGATCCATGCATTCGAACGCTTTCTCCACGATCTCCGCGGACGATCTGTAATTGACGTCCAGGGTCAGCTGGGTGACCTCGGGAATCTGGCAGCGCACCCTCATGGTGTCCACGTTGAGGAACTTGCGGAACTCCGTGGCACGGGCCTCAAAGTTCGTAATGTTGTCTGTGGAGACAAACCTAAATCCGTAGATCCCCTGCTTCCAATCGCCTACGACGCAGAGGTTGGGCTCCGACAATACCATCAGCGCCACCATCAGCTGGTTGGCGTTGGTGTCCTGGAACTCATCGATCATCAGATACCTGCGAGAGTTCCTCTCCCTCACCTTCTGGTCGCTGTAGAGCAGCGCGAAAGCCAACATTGCGTTAATCCCGAAGGTCAGGTGGTCCTCAGATATGCACGTCCTAACGTAATCCCTGTAGACGTCATGCACCAGCTTGAAGAGCCCCTCGCGCGACGGGTCTGATGCGGCGGATTCCAGTGCCTCAATGGGCACCGTGTTTCCGACCAACTCAGGGAGCCCGCATGAGTCATTGGCATCGATCCTGCTCAGGGCATCGGCCATCTTGGACTTCCCGCCCCTAGACCCGGAAACGTTAAGGTCTTTCATGCGCTTGAGAATGGTCTCCACGTTGCCCCTGATCTGCCTTTCGACGTCGATGCCGAACCATCCGCATTTAAGGGGGTAGATCCCCCTGGACATCAGGCGATTGATAAGGCCAATAAGCCCCACAGGATCCTGGCTGGCCACGGCTGCCCAGTCGCCGTAGTTATCTCCGCGATCGTTCAAAAAGCGGTCCAAGAACATGGAAAAATGCTTCCTGTTCAGGGTCTCGTTGGTGGAGATCGTCGCACCGCGGGTCAGCCTCTCGTCTATGTCGAACATGCTCCCCACATCCTCGGGGGAGTCCATGACGATGGACAAACAGAACGCGTCGAAGGTCATGGCTTGCACCAGCTTCGCGTCCTTGGCCATCTCGATTTTAGCCATTTCCTTCTTGATCCTTCCCTCCATTTCGGTGGCGGCGTTGTTAGTAAAGGTCAGCATGAGTACGTCGCTGGGCTTCACGTCCGGCCTGGAGATCAAGTTCAGGTACCTAGCAACTATGGTATTTGTCTTACCCGTCCCAGGCCCTGCGTCCACGACGACCATCCCATCCAAGGTCTCGGCGATCCTCCTCTGTGAGACATTGAGATCACTCATCACCCGTCACCTCCTCCGAGGAGATGTGTTCCGCATCCCTCGTGCAAGCTTCGAAAAAGTCGCATTTCCTGCAGTCGATAACCGGCCTCGCAGGGAGGTCGGTGAAGGACAGCTCTACGGCCTCGCGGTGCATGGTGTCGAGTGTCTCCAAGAACCTGTCGAGGGTGCCTTTGGGGACTTCCACCAGTCTATCGGTCGTGATCATCCCGGCTGTCAGTTTGGAGGTCAGCTTACCTATGGCTGTGCCGACGACCTTCTTGATATCTTTGATTTTGAATCCGGTTCTCTCGACGAACGCTTCGACCAGCGCCTGGTCCCCCTTCCATTTCGACGGGTTCCCCTCAGCACAGTCCGCGGCCACCGCGATAAGTACGGCGGCGTGATCTTTGAGCTCCTTCCTCAGACCTTCCTTCATAGCGTCCTCCAAGGCGGCGCTATTCCTCATAGCCTCCCTGAGGTCACCAGGTACTAGGCGCACAGTCCTGATATTACGGCGGATATCGAAGCCCTCCTTCGAGGATTCTACGTCGTTGTCCATGGCGTAGAACATCTCGAAATTTCCCGACGACGAAGGCATCTCCGAGGCCAGGGCCAGGTAGATCAAGGGCTGAAACTCGGGACGCTTGGTTCCGGACCTGGGGGCCATAGCCTTTGCGATCTCGGAGGAGTCCCTGCCTCTCCCCGTCTTGTAGTCGGTTATCGTGCCGTTCCAGTATAGGTCGAATTCCCCGTGGATCTGGTGCAGCATGGAGAAGTGGTCGATCTCGCACATTGTACTGGTCTCCAGCAGCCCCAGCTCCTCTAGGAACCGATTAGGGTGCCTCTTAGTGGAGTTGTACGTGTCGAGCAGCGCGACAACACCTTTCATGTCCAGGTAGCGGACCACGTTGTCCATCGCCAGTTTGACCGCATCCCTGTCTATCTCCTCCATCGTCGGGGAGGACAGACCAGTGTAGCGGTCGGATATTATGTCCAAGAAGGCGTCCGTGCCCATCTCCAGGACCTTCTTTCTGTGACAGGCGTAGAGCTCCGCGAACGCGTGGATGAGGTTGCCGAACTCGCTGGACTTTCTTTCCTCGGTTTGAAGCAACGACCTGAACATGTAGCATCTAGGGCAGGAGTAGTACGCGTCGAAGGAGGATTTGGAGAAAGGTCTATTAAATCCCTCATCTCCGTCCACGATGGCCTCGCCTCTGGCGGGAAGTGCGACTTCCTTGCGACGGACCCATGTCCCGTCGACGATATGGGCTATGTCGGAGAAGTTCTTACAGGGTTTTTCCTTATCGCTGTCGTGTTTCATTATCTGGCCGAAGGTTAGGCATGGTTCGATTGACTTTCCGTTCCTGGCGGAGTTGATGCAGTACACCCTGCGGTGTCCCTGCTAGAGCATCGCTGTCAGGCGGATGGCGTTCTTCGCCGACTCCTATTCGGCGTCGAGATACCTCTTGCCCACGATAGGGACATTCCAGTCCTGATCCATCCCGAGAAATATCACAACCGGTCTGTCCACGAAGACGGAATTGGAACAGTCCGCTATCAGGACCCCTGTCCTCTCGTTCGCGGGGATCTCCTCGTTGTGCTTCAGATCGGTGACGTTGTTCACGGCGTATCTAAGGACCGAGAGTCTCGACGGGGTGACGGTCTCATCGGTCAGTCCGAGGCTCTTGAGGACCGTTCCTACACGAGACTTGGCGACACCGATACTTATCTCGCCCATCACCTCGGAAAATGTCATCCCTTCGGTCTGGGCCCTGCGCATCACGTCCCTCAGATGCAGGGCGTGTCCGTCCATCTCGGATCCGTCGAGCTTTGAGAGTAGGAACCCCTCGGTGCCCGATCTGAAGAACCCGTTCAACCCTGCAAACAGCTCCTTCACCTGCCCCACGCGGACGGTCTCGTAGTTCATGGCGTAAGACAAGAAGCTGATGTAGTCGCGGATCGAGGTCAGATCCCTGACGGAGAGTGAGTTCACGAAAGGTAGCTCCCTCCTATACAGCGCGGCCCTCACGGAGTCGGCTATCGGAGATGACGCTTTCAGGACTATGGCGTAATCGGCGGGGTTGTCTGCATCGATGAGGTCCACGGCATTCTCCGCCATCTGGCGGTCGTTGCCCACCTGATGAAACTCGCTGATCTGGTATTCCCTTGAAGTGAAAATGTCGATCTCGTCGAAGTCCTCGGGGAGGAAGTGCTTGTCCAGGTCATCGAACAGGTCCAGGCCGACGACAGCGATCCTCTTGTCCTTAAGTACCTGGGGGCAGTTTTCCCTCGGATCGAACGCGGACATCGCCCTCTCTCTGGTGGGGAGGGAACTGTAGGAATCGTAGACCCTCCTAGAGCGGGACGTAGTGAGGTAGGCGCGGACATCGGCGGTGTGCTTCCTGATCTCCCTGAAGTTCTGGATCTCACTGTGCACGTATTTGAAGTCCAGCTCGGTCTCCTCCGAGACCGTGGCCACAAGTTCGAGGTCACCCATCTCAGAATTTCCTAGAATGCCATAGCAGAGGTCCCTTGCCAGATGCCTGGGGGTTATGGCGAATGTACCGATGCGGACGGTGTCCACCCTGGAGTTCAACGCAGT
>CAZXOR010000067.1:0-6013 GCA_964642395.1 uncultured Methanomassiliicoccales archaeon
TGTACATCTGGATCTTGTCGTTGATCTGGGAGGGGTTGATCTTCGCCTTGAAAACTGTTCTGCGTCCCTCGATGTTCCCGGGGGCCCCCAGCTCCTTTAAGAGGAATTGGAGCACGTGCTGGGGGTCGCGCCTGACCTTGTCGGTAACGTCGATGAAATTCCTGAAAACGGTGATCTTGCCCTCTTGGAGGATGTCCAGCTCGGGGATCTCGAACCTCTCGTGATTTTCGATGGTCTCGGGGCATGCTATCTTTGCTCTGTTGAGTAGTGCTATGTAATCATCTTCGTTGAACATGTCAAACACCTATAACCACGGCTAACATGGTGCTGTTTATAAGCACTACTATAGACGGGCGCCAGTTCGACATATATTTGAGTGACGCACGGTCGCTCCGCGAGAGAAGATGCAGAGAGGTCGCCCCCTCCTAGGTTTCACCGCGTGCCCTCCATGTAGCGGATAGCCGCGTCCACCAGGCCCTGGTGCAGGGGAGAGGGTCTCTGGGGCTTAGACTTAAACTCCGGGTGGAACTGAGACGCCACGAAGTACGGGTGCCCGTCCAGCTCGCCGATCTCCATTCTGGTGGCGCACTCGGACCTACCGGTGAAGTGCCAGCCCGCGCCCTCGATTCTGTCGATGTAGTCTGGGTTCACCTCGTGCCTGTGCCTGTGCCTCTCGGATATCAGGGTGGCACCGTAAAGCGCCGCAACCCTCGACCCCTCGGCAACGACAACGTCCTGGGCCCCTAGGCGCATGGTGGCGCCCATATCGACCACCCCCTTCTGCTCATCCATAATGCAGATCACGGGGTCGGGGGTGTCCGGGTCGAATTCGGTACTGTTAGCCATCTCCAGGCCCAGCACGTGCCTGCAGAATTCGATGGTAGCAATCTGGAACCCGAGGCAGACGCCCAGGAAAGGTACCATGTGCTCCCTGGCGTACCTTGCGGCCTCGATCTTTCCCTCCATACCCCTGATACCGAACCCTCCGGGCACTATTACACCGTGGACGTCGGAAAGCAATCTCTCGGCGTTACCGTTCAGAAGGTCGTCGCTGTTCACAAACTTGATCATCACCTTGCATTCTCTGGCGGCTCCGGCGTGAGTAAACGCCTCCAGGTGGGACAGGTACGAATCCGCCAACGCAGTGTACTTGCCGGCCAGTGCAATGGTGACCTCCCTTTTGGGGTTCACGATCCTGCTGACGAACCTCTCCCAGGCGTCCATGTCCCTTCTAGTGGTCATAGGGCCCAACTTCATCCTCTCGATGATGTAGTCTGCCACGCCTTGCTTTTCTAGGTTCAACGGCACCTCGTAAATGGATCTAGCGTCCGGGGTGGATATGACCGCCTTCTCTGGCACGTCGCAGAACATGGCGATCTTCGAGATCGCAGCGGGGCTCAGGGGTTCCGAGCACCTGCCCACGATAATGTCCGGCCTGATCCCGATGGACATCAGTTCCTTGACGGAGTGTTGGGTGGGCTTAGTCTTCTCTTCGCCCACAGAGCCCATGATGGGTATGAGGGTGGTGTGGATGAACATGACGTTTTCCCCCCTCCCGAGGTCCCTGCCCAACTGCCTGGCGGCCTCGAGGAAGGGCATGGACTCCATGTCTCCAACGGTCCCCCCGAGCTCCACGATGACTATGTCCGCCCCGGACTCCCTGGCCACGGAGGTAATCCTGCGCTTGATCTCGTTGGTAATGTAGGGGATGATCTGCACCGTCTTGCCGAGGTAATCCCCGTGCCTCTCGTTCTCAATGACCGAGCGGTATACCTTCCCAGTAGTGATGTTATGGTCCCTAGTTAGGTGGAGGTCCATGAATCTCTCGTAGTTGCCCAGGTCCAGATCCACCTCCCCTCCGTCATCGAGAACGTAGACCTCTCCGTGCTCGTAGGGGTTCATCGTCCCCGCGTCGATGTTTAAGTACGGATCTATCTTGATGGCTGACACCTTGATCCCGCGAGATTCTAACAGCCTCCCGATGGAGGAGGCCGTGATTCCCTTGCCGAGACCGGATATCACACCACCGCTGACGAAAATCAACTTCATGTCAAATCAACGGGAGTCTGTCTACGTGTGTATCAGATATAAGCGTTTCCAATCGTCCAGATGTCCATTTGGATGCCGGAATCTAAATGGGATGTACATCTGTCTGCACATGCCGAGCGTTCCGAGGGGAAACCTGCGATACACTCCCGAAATATCGCTAACATCACAATTAACTATATTGTAGAGTTACGGAGAACCGTGGTAGTATGGAAGGGCGTAAGGACATCTCCGAAATGAGCTTCGAGGAATTCTTCTCCGAGAAGGACAGAATGCCGATTCAAACGGCAGAACCCGAAACCAGGCGTCCCCGCCAGGGCGGGCAGAGGGGAGAGGTCCAGACTTGGTTCGGCAACGCCAGTCCCAAAATTAACTACAAAGACGGCAGGTTCCTGCTCTACATCCCCAAGTACACCTCGAATAAAAATGCTAGGTTCGAGGTGGCGGTGAACTGCACCGATGGCGTCATCCCCCTGGGTAGGCTGGAGTTCGCGTCCCGTGCATGCGGGAGGGTATCCCGTGTGGCCACCCTGGACCTGACATCGTCGGGCGTCTCACCGCTGTCCCCGTTCACGCTCACCATAGATGGCGCAGAAGCGTACCGCCACAAGCCGCGTAGCCTGCTGTTCTTTAACAACATCGGCCTCCCGGTGGGAAAGCCCGTGGGCGAGACTTACGTCGTCCGTGCCAAGGGGACGTCCCTGAGGATGGTCAAGACCGAAGTTTTCGATACCGTAGAGGTCGGCGACGCCGTTGTTACCAAGATGGAGGTTTCTGTGGCCGGGGGTGTCTGGCTGGGCGACAGGAGGCACGAAAGGAGACAGCCTGCGCAGGAGCCCGCCTTCGAGGCCTTTGTGGACGAGTAGGTACCCGGGGAGGAGGATTTAAGGGAGGAGCCCAAACTCAAGGTGAAGCCCAAAAGGAGGAAGGCCAAGGGCTCCCTGAAGATTCCCGCGGGCGTCCAGGAAGCCGAGGCAGTCATCGGCGGCGAGCGTCTCCAGATCCACAGGAAGGTCCCATCGTTTTCCGTTTCCGTGGAGAACTGTGAACCGTCGGAGTGCACAGTGTCCGTCCTCGACCCTTCGGGGGTGGAGATCGCCGGGCCCATCCAGGCGTCCGCGTTCATGACGATTGAGACTGGGGCCGACGGATTGCTCGAGATTGTCCTCTCCAAGGATGGGCAGAGGCTGGCTTTGCAGAAGCTGGTGGTCATCCCCGACTTCGAGTGCAGCCGCCCCGGAAGGGGCGACATCCCGCCGGAGACGAGATTCACACATACTATGTTCGGTAAGACGATAGAAGCCGACATCTACGACGGCCCCGCCAAGGTGTCCCGCAACGGTGTCGACATGTCCGTGGCATGGAACATCCCTGTCATCACATACGACATCGGCGCCGGATTTGTACGCTTCTCGCCCACCGTGGTGGATGTGGGGGACCTGGGGGACACGCTCGTCGTGACTGTCACCGGGGCCAGGAAGAAAGCCCTGTTCCTCGGGACTGATAAGAGGAAGAAGAGAGACATCACCCCTGACTGGACCGATGACACGTACAGGGTGCCCCTAGAGAAGATTAAGAACGAGATCTACTTGTCCAACGCGCCCGAGTTCACCATACATATCACGGTCAACTCGTTCCCTATGAGGAGGTTCATGACCATCAGGAATCCTCCGAGGATGTCCGCCCGCTTCGAGGGCGGGTCCGTCATAGCGGAAGTGTCGCAGACCGGCGAGTATGTCTGCCGCGTGTTCCTCATGGACAAATCCGTGGTGGAGACTGCACTTTTCCCCGGTAAGAACCATGTCCCCGTCCCGGCTGACGCCGTGGAGGCGGAGGTTGTCGAGATCCGCAACGGCAGGGACAGGGCCTCCGTTCCTGTATCCCTCAAGCCACTGCCGTTCCTCTGGAGAGACGAGATCGGCGAGTACTGGCTCTACGTAAGCAGGTCCAAGCGCATCCCGCTCCCTGGAGACCTAGTCTCCGGGGGTAAACCGGACTCTACCTACATTAGAGCCTGGCACGACCAGATCATCCGTATGAACCCCGAGCTCAGAAACGTCACAACCCAGATGATGCAGAGGGCGTTCGATGAGACAGGGTGGTGATATAGTGAAGAGGTTCTCCCACTCCGTCGAGTCCGCGATGAACTTGTTCATCATAGGTCTGGTGAATGTCGCCGCTCGTCTAGGGATGGTGCCCTTCGCCACCGAGCTCCTCGACAACTCTCTGTTTAACACCGAGGGCCTCTTGCCGAGACCATGGCGAACGTCATGTCCGAGGACCCGTGCGACACCCTCCAATACTACACCGCGGTCGGCTACATCCCGCTCAGGGAGCACATCGCCGAGAGGTGCAGTAGGGTCCTGATGTTCGACGTCACCTACGAAAATATGCTAATGACAGCGGGTCTCAGGTGTGCTTCGACTTCATGGGCAGGATGTTCCTGGACATGAACAACGTGATGGCGGTGGAAAACCCCGGGTACCTGGACGCGATCCAGGTCTACTCGTCATATTCCCCCACTTCCACGATGTGAACATCGGGTTATAGGGCACCGACCTGTCCCAACTGTCGGCGGCCGTGGGCGATGGTACCAAGCTGTTCTACTCAATTCCTAACCACCAGAACCCGTCCGGCGCTAGCTATTCTGACGACATTAGGAGAGAGGTCGTCAAGGTCTTCGGCGGCTCCGAATGCGTGCTCGTGGAGGACGACACCTACGACGAACTTTGGTATAGGAGCAGGATGGGCAGGATCATCAAGTTCATAATTCCAGAGGATACAGTGCTCACCGGCTCCTTCTCGAAGACAATCTCCCCCAGCATGAAGGTCGAGTGGATGGTTCTGCCCGAGTAGATAAGGACCAGAACCGGCAGATCCCTAGAGGCGTACTGCCTCCAGTAGAACACGTTCTGCCAGAGGGTCATTGACAGGTTCCTGCGGAGCAGGGACTATGACGTATATCTTGAAAGGCTCCGCAGGGAGTACGAGGCCAAGAAGAGCTTCTTCCTAGACGCCATGGAGGAGAACCTCCCGAATACCGTCACGTGAAACGACCCGCAGAGTGGCATGTTCGTCTGACTTAGGACCCACGAGGACACCGATGCGAAGGCTGTATGAGAAAACCCTGGAGGGTGGGCTCGTGGTCATGCCCGGGAAGCTGTTCCACGTTAGGGACGGCGGGAACATCATTCGCTTCAATTTCGCGACTCCTATCGAGAAGCAGATCGCCAACAGGATGAGGGTTCTTGGAGATGCCTATAGGGAACTCTACGGCCGTTAACGATACTTTACGGAATTATCCGAAGGGGTGCATAGAAACCTTCTACATGATTCATAGTTGAATCTTGAATAATCAAAAATTGAGTTGGATTGATTTATGGCATGTGAATCCTGCGATATACAAGGCATTCGTCCAATGTCCTAGGAGTGACAAAGTTTTAAGAAAGTGCATCATCACCAAAGATGTGAATTTTTAGGATACGTACCACATCTCGTACAATCATACCAATAGATGAACTATCACAGAGACTCAAACGTACTTCGACGAGAATTCGGATGGACTCATCAACATTCTCACCAGGATCGAAAGTCCGTGGTTCTACATAGACCTGAGAATGGGCAACTATGCCCCGGAGGAATATTATGACCATCAGTCACAACTGTACTGATCGTGGACGTTGAATGCTGAATGTACGAGTGTCCCGCGTGCAGTCACTCTGCAAGGTGCATCAGTACGAGGGGAAGTTACTCACACATCATGTGTTCAATGAAGACCACCGTTATAGAGGCCCGCGTCCCGAAACCTAGATGCAATACCTGCGACTGGTATCCACAGATACCCGCCCAATGAACCAGGCCACGCGTATCGTATATAAGGATCTGTTAATAAATAATTTTACGTTTTATCCATCGGAGGATGACGTAGTTCCATTCTCAGTGCCACTCATCTACCTTGATGTTCAGA
>CAZXOR010000068.1:0-6000 GCA_964642395.1 uncultured Methanomassiliicoccales archaeon
CTAAAAGTTCACATCTTTGATAATGCTGCGCTTTCTCAAAACTTTGTCACTCCTAGGGCATTGGACGAATGTCTTATATGTCGCAGGATTCACATCATAAATCAATCCAACTCAATTCCTGGTTAATTATATGGATAGATAGAGGCATCCGGCGAACAGGGGCAAAGCGATTCGGGGCCTCTATTCCGTCCCCAGGATGCGCATGATGGCCAGGTTGGCCAACGTCATACCGAACACCGCGGGCACCGTTGATAGGGATCCCAGGATGCTCTTCCCGTGCTCGTTCCTCTTCCTCGGCACGGTGATCGGGGGCTCTGTAGAGTACACGCAGGTGATGTTCGAGGCGTCGTGCCCTCTGAGACCCTTGCGCACGGCGGCGGCCAGCGGGCACACCGAGGACTCCATGACTGGGGACACGCGGACTGTCTGGGTGTCTGTGTGCATGGCAGCACCCATCGAGGAGAACGTCGGAATGCCGGAATTCGCCGCAGCCCTAAGAAGGGAGACCTTGCACCTGATGGTGTCGATGGCGTCTACTAGGATATCGAAGCCCCCGTCAAGGATCGCGGGCACCGTGGTCTCGTCCACCAGCACGGCCATCCCCTCAATGTCGATGTCCGGGTTGATTGACCTGGCCCTCTCACGCGCCACTTCGGCCTTCGGTCTACCAACGGTCCATGTAGTGGCAAGGATCTGCCTGTTGAGGTCGCTCCCGTTGAAGACGTCGCTGTCCACGACCCTGATCCTGCCGACCCCGGCCCTGACCAGCCCCTCGAGGGCATACCCCCCGACCGCGCCAACCCCTGCAAGTATGACGGACACGTCTCTGAGACGCTCTACGCCCTTCTCGCCGATGAGAAGTCCAGTCCTTTCACTCATGTCCTGCATGCACAGCCCTCATCGCGTTTTCCAATGTAGATTCCAACAGCTTCGCCGGTTCCATCTCTATGATTCCGGCGAGGTTTATGGCGAAAGCCTCCATGCCTACAAACCCGCTGGCAATATACGGGGAGTCTGTCTCCAGCAGGAGCAGGTCCTCCGGGATCGCATTGATGAGGCGGCGTATCCTCCCCGGCGACCTGTCTATTATCCTTGGGTTCAGAGAGAACATACACCCCGCATCTACGAACGGCCTCACGTAGCTCTCGGAGGAGAACGAGTGCAGGATCACGGATCTGCATCTCCTCCCCAGGGACCTGACGGCATCGAGGACGTCCTTCTCGCATCCGACCATGTGGATGTTGGCTGTCCTACTCATCTCCGATGCGATCGCCAGCTGGGTTTCGAAGGCCCGCCTCTGCAGGGAGGCGTCCCCGCGCTTGGAGTCCAATCCGATCTCCCCTACGTTCGCATTCGGATCCGCAGACAGGAGGGACCTGAGCTCCGCCTCCGCTTCCGGGCCCCATTCACTAGTGTACCATGGATGGACGCCGTAGAACCTTATGACCTTGGCATCATTAGAATTCGATAGGCTGGCCCATTCGGAGCGCCTCGCCGTGCAGCTGAACAGCAGCTTGGCATCACCGAGGTCCTCATATCCGAAGCCCGGCTTGGTAATGTGGATGTGTCCATCCGCGAAGGTTGTCATGCCCCCTTGATGATGTAGCGGGCGTTTATCACTGCCGATTTGGTTCTGGCGGAAACCCTCGCATCTCCCTCTGAAACTGCTTATTTGGGTCCCGGATCCGGGGTCCGGTTTTAATTAGTGTTACAATTTTTTAACCTAACCTAAATAATTAAATACTCACTTTAGGATACTTTAAACACCATGAGACTGGAGAATTACGATGTCTGCAGTAAAGGGGACTTTCCGACATAATATTTTATGAGCCGGGCTCCCTTAAAAACGAGACGTACTCTGAGAGAGCCGAAATCTCCGTTCCTGATCTGCAGGAGCGTATAGTCCGTCACTGTGCGCTCTAACTCGTCGGCATCAAGTACGGCAGCATGTTCATAGTAAACTCCGACTTTCATGGCATTTTTGAATAGATAACCGAACAGGAGTTCAAACTTTCCCACAGGAGGGTCAAGCTAGACATGCTTGTCATGGACGACTCCGGGTGCTTGCTCTACGTCTACCGCCTGAAGCTCCTGAAGGCCCGTCTGGCCGTCTGGAGGTCATGGATCTCCTGGCCTGCTACGGGTACGCCGCTAAAAGTTGCAGCTCGACGCTGGTATAGCTCTTCGACAGGTTTACGCATTGCCCTACGGTCCCTCCCGAGGTTAGGGTCTTCCTGGACTACTCGATCGAGGACGTCGGGAAGTACATCGAGAACCATGGCAAGTGCAGCAGGTGCATCGACTGCTGTAAGGTCTAGGGGACGTGAAGTCCGCCGAGAGGAGATTCCAGTTATACAAGAGGTACCGCGATGTCTTTTGTAAGAGATTGGCCGAGGGCTGCAGCCTCGTGAAACTCACTGTCAATGCTGATTCCGGGCTCAAAACCACTGGTCCAAGGACTTCTGCTTCCTTCTGTTCGACTCCGCTTTCCTGGTGGCCTCTATCTTGTTGAGCACTGTGGTGACCCTGTCTGCGGAGAAGCCATAATCGGTCATCATCCCCAGAACACCGTCGAAGTCGACGTCCCCGAGCTTAACGGAGTAGTCGTCTGACCTAGGCCCATTCAGGAATATGGCCCTCACGTCCTCATACTCGGGGATGTTCACGTCGGTTCTCGCCATGACCGTCTCTAGGTCGCCATGTTTCTGGATGAGCTTGAGCCCCTTCTTGGGCCCGATCCCGGGAACACCCGCATTGAAATCCGTGCCGATCATGATGCAAACGTCCACCAGTTGTTCCCTAGTTATACCTAATGAGTTCAGCATGGCGGCGGAGTTAATCACCTCGGTCTTTACATCCCTGTATACACTCTTACCCGGGACCTTTCTCCTTCCGGATGTGGTTAGGTTCCTGATTAGCAGGGGCGCCCCGAACAGTATCGAGTCGAAGTCCTGGGAGGCGGAGGCGTAGACGTCGCCCTTTATGCACATGTACGCGCCCTGAGCTTCCCCGTCGCTGGGAGCCTGCACCACTGGGATACCAAGGAACCTTAGCAGTTCCCTAGAGGTCTCCCTGATTTCGGGGGTTATTCTGGAGGTCTGCTAGGCCTTGGAAAACGCCTTCTTCAAGTCGCCCTCCTCCAGGGCCTGCTGGTACTCCTTCATGGCCTTCTCCCTGCGGGTGATGCGTTCCTCAATGGTGCCGGCTTTGAGCTAATTGGACATGCCATCAAAGACAAACGACGGCTCGATACCCGCCTCGAAGAGGTTGGCGGTGCGGTAGAGGATGCCAGAGAGGTGAGAGGTCACGCGGCCCTGGGAGTCCTGCAGGGGCTTCCCGTCAGGCTGCCTAATGATAGATAGGAACTGGAATATCGTGTTGTAGGCGTCGATGGCCACAGTCTTCCCGCAGAGGTCCGAGAGCTCGATCTCCCTGGCTTTAACGATGGGCGACAAGTTCACTCCCATGGTATCACCCGCGGTTGGGGCCGAAGCCTCTCCATTCAGCGATAGTGGAGGCCATGTTGTCCAACTTAAACAACGCTGACCCTGCAACGAGGACCGACGCCCCGGAGAACACGCAGGTCCTGGCGGTCATCGTGTTGATTCCACCGTCGACAGAGATCTCCAGCCTGGGGTTGTTGGAATTCGCCCACTCCCTAATCGACGATATCTTCAGCACGCAGTTCTCGATGAACGTCTGCCCTCCGAACCCGGGGTGAACGGTCATGACAAGGGCGATGTCTGCATCGTCCAGAAACGGTACAATCTCCTCGTACGGTGTCTCAGGGTTCAAGGACACCCCGGCCTTCAGCCCCCTCCCGTGGATCTTGTCGATAGCGGCATGCACGTCGCCTGTAGCTTCGCAGTGCACAGTTATGCAGTCGCACCCCGCGTCCGCAAAATCGTCAATGTACCTAGCGGGATCCTCGATCATGAGGTGGGCATCCAGAGGGATGGCGGAGCACTTCCTAATGGCTCTAATGACCGGGGCCCCGAATGTGATGTTAGGGACGAATATCCCGTCCATGACATCCAGGTGCGCCCAATCGGCGCCAGCCTTCTCTACCCGGACTAGCTCCTCCCCTAGTTTGGAGAAGTCGGCTGACAGCATGGAAGGGGATACCTTAGTCATCGGGACTTCATGGCCGTGGTGACTAAAAAAGGATGCTGGTTCGACCTTTCCGACACGCCAGGGGACCCTCTTGTCGGCGTCCCGGGCGCGGAGGTCGGATGCGACACCCCACGGTATCGGCCGGAAATGGGACCCGGATCTGCTCCTACCCAGTACCAGACTATTTCAATCATGTAAGCCTTCATCGGGGACATGGCACTGGCAAACCATGACGCCAAACAGGAAATTTGCGATATTACGAGCTGCGACAAGCCCGCCAAGAGCTCGCTCAACAGGAAACAGATCGTAAAAACTAGCCTCAGTCTCAAGGACCCCAGGATCCGTCAGGTACACCTCTGCAAAGAGCACTACAAGGCGTATAAGAAGGAGTCGAAGACCGACAGGAAGCTGGACTCCTACTATTGATGGAAATACTATTCCTCGGGACGAGCGCAGCCATCCCGTCAAAGCAGCATTCCACCTCATGCATAGCTATGAGGAGCGGTTCAGACATTGTCCTTCTCGACTGTGGGGAGGGATCGCAGCGCCAGCTGATGCTTTCGCCATTTTCGTTCATGAAGATCCGCGTCGTGCTCATCACGCACATGCACGGGGACCACGTCTTCGGCCTCCCCGGCCTGCTACAGACCATGAGTCTCTCCAACCGCACCGAGCCCCTTCTGGTGTACGGTCCGCCCGGTACCACCGCAGCCCTGAGCGCCATAATGGCTGTCACCGAGGGGGAGACTGGATATCCCGTCTAGGTCACGGAGGTGTCCGGAGGAGAGTAGCTGGACATCGGCTGCTTCACGGTGTTCCCATACGCCACAGACCACGGCATAGCCTCCGTGGGGTATGTTTTAAAGGACGCCGATCGCCCCGGTAGGCTGGACGCCGCAAAGGCACGGTTGCTGGGTATAGAAGGGAGAGAGATGACCCTCCTCAAGTCGGGCCATGAGGTCAGGGGAGTTAGGCTTGAGGATGTGATGAGCCCAGCCATACCCGGACACAGGGTCGCATACAGTGGAGACACAAGACCGTGTCTCCCGGAGAACAACGCGATCAGGGGCGTAGACGTCCTGATACACGAATCCACGTACATGAACTCTGAATCCAGGCAGGCCGACGAGCACTTCCATACAACCGCGCTCCAGGCGGCACACATAGCCAGACAGGCCGGCGTTCGGCATCTGATCCTCACCCATATAAGCAACCGCTACGACGACCGTAGTGTGGTCCTGGAAGAGGCCCTCTCTGTGTTCCCTGATACGTATATGGCCGAAGATATGGAACACTTCGAGCTCACGACCGATGGTCTGAGGCTGAAGGAGAATGCTGGAGCTTAAATAACTAAATGGTATTATGACAATAAGCCAGGCGATCACCCGAAGGTGGTCTAAATAACTTGTATTACCTTTTGGTGACGAATCCGAGTAGTTCGAATATTGGTCGAATAATACTCAGGACCAAGGCAACATGTTGGAACTTGGAGCCTTGACCCTTTCTCTCATCAGTCAGTTCTTCATCTCCCGACAAGTTCTTAGGACCAGAGATCCGATGCATTGTAGGAAAGTCCGAGCATCGGACTTCCTAACCCTGGCGGATTGGCAATTAGCTTTCAATAGATAAATATTATTAGTAAAGTGCAATCAGTCTGATGATTAGAAACCTATCCCAATAGAGATCGGATGAGCTTTAGAATGTCGGCGTTCGTTATTATACCGACGGTTTTTTTCTTTGACGGCTCTATATGATTTAGGGTTAAAAAAGTGAGTGCAGGAACTTAGGATCTGATAAAAAATAATATGTGAAATAATGCATACATACTCTCCATGACACTAACTCACAGAGAAGTGGTATTGGACGAGTCTGACAAGACGATGATTG
>CAZXOR010000069.1:0-5922 GCA_964642395.1 uncultured Methanomassiliicoccales archaeon
TAATTACCGCCGATGGAGACGGGAGCAACGGTTCCCGCTTGCAGTTGTGGAAGTATAAGCTCTAGAAGCTAGCCGATTTCACCGACCTCACGTTTCACGTGAGGCATTACCCGCCCTGGACATCGAAATGGAACAAGATCGAGCATAGTATGTTCTCATTATCAGAATGAACTGGAAGGGGCAGCCACTGTCGTTCTATGAGATTGTCGTGAAGTTCATCGGTTCGATGATGAATGAGTTTGGACCGAGAGTCAAATGTGTTCTGGACACGTAGGAGTACAAGCTCGGAATCACTGTCAGTGACGAGGACTTCGCCATGATTAATATCAAAAGAGACGAATGGCACGGTGATTGGAACTATACCATCGATCTGTACTAGTAATTGCATTTTATTTTTTATCGGTATCTTAGATCGAACCAAGTAAACCAGAATTGTTGTAGGAAGGCGACACAGACCAGCGCAATGACCATAAATACATTCAAACCGATTCTAACAGTGGCTATGATGATCAAATCACTCCGCGTATCCAAGCTGTTCTATGAGTATGACTACGACATAGACGTCTACACGCCGCTGACGTTCCTCCACTCCCCCAACGGGATGGGTAAGAGCACGCTCATGCACATGCTGTACGCGGCACTCAAGGGCGATGTGAAGTTCCTATCGGAGATCCCCTTCGAGAGGATGGAGATCTGGTTCAAGGACGAGGCCGTCATGATCATCCAGAACTACGGCGGGAGGCTACACACGCTGATGCAGAAGAATGAGGTGGACACTCCTTTGGACCCCGACGCCATGTCGAAGGTGTGCAGTGCCGTCTACATCCCCCCAGAGAGGCTATCTGTTAAAAGGAAGGACGGGCACATCGCCTCCTCCCTGGAGGTCTACGCCCACAAGCTCCATGAGAGGTTCAGATACGCGAAGGAACATTCTGAACTAGATCCGTACCCGGAGTTGGCCAGGAGGAATCTCACCGATGAGGAGCTGGAGTTCTGGGCCAAGGTTCTGAAGGCCAAACTGGACTTCATCAAGAACGCCGGATTCGAACCGAACATGCCATCGAGGATGAAGTTTCCGCCCTCCAGATCCGAGATTAACAAAGACCGTGAGGGCTACGAGAACCTTACTGCGTCCATAGCTGAGTACATCGACAAGAACTACGTCCTGGCCGAGTCCGTGATTATCTTTAAGGACATCGTCAACGAGATCTTCATGGATAAGAGCATCACCGTCTCGGACACCGGCAAGATCGGCATCACAATGAACAACGGGATGTCGCTACCCCTGCAGAGGCTCTCCTCCGGGGAGAAGCAAATACTGATCATGTTCTTCCTCTTGCTCTTCTACACTGAGCCCGGCTCCGTGGTCGTCCTGGACGAGCCGGAGATATCCCTGCACGTCTGCTGGCAGCAGAAGCTCGGGAGGTTCTTTCTGGACATATGCAGGATCAGGGGGATCCAGATGATCGTCGCAACGCACTCGCCCCAGGTTATCCATGATCTCTGGGACTCCGCCAAGGAGCTGAGACCGGCCAATGCGCGAGCACATCACATCCGACGACATCTGCAACCAAATCTCCATGGAGAGGTCGGTGTTCGACGGCACATACCTCCTGATGGAGGGCGTCATGGACGAGCGGCTTTTTGAGAAGTTCATCGACAAGGACCGGGTGAAGATCCTGGAGGCCCACTCTAAGGACAACGTCCGTAACGCTATCAGGGACATGAGGTAGGTCCGTAGGGATGGTAGAGTCATGGGGATAATAGACCTAGACAGATTCCGTGGGAAGGGAATTGGGTCGCTCCTGTTCCACACTGGCTGTTGCCACATGGAAATGATGATCCGGAGCAATGCCCTGGAATACGTCCTCGATGAGTATAGTGAAAAGGAAATGCTGGCGAGGTTCAGGGAGACCGTCGGGCCAGTGAGGGGGCCCTGCTATCAGCCAACTATCCTATGGGGCTCCCGATGTACATCTCCCAGAGCGAGGGGCTCAACCTGAACTTCAAGGACCTGGACTTCGAGCGCTTCATCAATCCCAGGACACAATCACTTAACGCCGTGTCCACACTGGACACCGTCATATTCAACTCTAAGAGTTGTTGCATGGGCAGGAATGCGGTCCTGTCAAGGCTTAACAGGGAGGCTCAGGCTTTGGAGAACTAATGGGACGCGGCCAGAGGCCACGACACCGTGGACATCCTCCTGATAGCCCTGCACAAGAACTTCGGCTCCTTCAATAACTGCAACTTCACTGCAGACGAGTTGGGAGGGTCACTGAGGCTCGCGTTCTCCGATGCGTGCTTTGTCAAGATGGAGTTGTACGAGAACACGAGGAGGTGGACCGAGGACAACGACGTCGTCCTATGGTCCATCGTCAATCGATGTCGAACTTTTCTTCCCGAACCCCGTCGGCGGTCTCCATTATCTTGCGGATCCTACGCTCGCTGTTCTCCAGGATGACTCTGCAGTGGTCCCTCAGCGCGACGGCCTGTTCGTAGATTCTCAGGCTTTCGTCCAGGTCGATCCCGCCATCTTCCAGCTTTTTCACCAGCTCCTCGAGGGCGTCGATGCTCTGCTCGAAGCTCATTTGTTCAACATCGGTTGTCTCGTTCATTTGATCTCTTCTCCTTGATCTCAGCGTCCGCAGATCCGTTCCTGAGATGAATCCTCATTATCCTCCCAATCTCTACGTCAGAGATGGATGTGACGGCCCTTCCGGACCCGTCTGTAAGCATTCCGTATCCCCTAGACAAGACATTACGGGGGTTCAGTGACTCCAGGCGCGTCGACAGGGACTCCAACCTCGCCGAGAACGCTTCATATCTCCTCTCCATCGCAGTCTCGACTCTCGCGAAGAGTCCTGTGGCCCTCTCCCTGAGGGAGTCAACCCTGGCCACTCCGGCCGCGGAGGAGAGCTTGGCGCTGCAGACCTCGAAGCGCATTCTCATGTCAGCGACTTTGTTCTTCAGGCACCTCCTGGCGCGGCCGTCCAGGCCGTCCAGGCGCATGGACCTCATGTCCAGGTCATTCAGCGCCTTCTCCGGGGAAAGCCTGGCGTCAAGCACCCGGAAGCGGCTGTCCATCCTGTCCATGACACCCCTTAGGGCACGAATGGTCCTGACCATGTTCCCGTTCAGCTGGCTCAGGATCTCTGTACGGTCCCTCAGTATGATGGCCGCCGCCCCTGTGGGTGTGGATGCGCGCACGTCTGCGACAAAGTCGGCAATGGTGAAATCGGTCTCGTGGCCCACCGCCGAAACTACAGGCGCATCAGATGCGGCGATGGCCCTCGCCACGGACTCCTCGTTGAAAGCCCACAGGTCCTCCAGGGACCCGCCACCCCTCCCAACGATAATGACGTCGGCTCCGATGCGGTTGAGCAGGCGGATGCCAGCGACTATCGACGCGGCGGCGCCCTCTCCCTGGACCATGGCAGGCGCCAGCACGATGTCAGCGGGGAACCTGGAGCCGGAGGTGGTTATGATGTCGTGGATGACGGCGCCCTTCTCGGAGGTCACCACACCTATGACGCGGGGGTATCTCGGGAGGGGACGCTTACGAGACTGCTCGAACAGTCCCTCAGTCTCCAGCTTGGCTTTGAGAGCCTCGTAAGCGAGGTACAAGTCCCCCACCCCGGCCGTCCTCATATTCTCCACAACGAACTGGTACATCCCGCGCTCTACGTAGATGTCCACGGATCCAAACGCAGAAACCTTCATGTTCTCCTTCAGCTCGAAGTCCATCCTTTGATAGGAGCGTGAGAAGAGCACCGCTTTGATCTCGCTGCCAGAGTCCTTCATGGTGAAGTAGTAGTGTCCCGAAGGGTATTTCCTGAGGTTGGAGACCTCCCCGTTAACCCAAATGTCCCTGACCGCGGGCGACCCCGTGAGTATGCTCTTCACACGAGAGTTCAGCTGGGTGACGGTAACGGTCTCCGACATGCCACAGTCATGGCCGAATCGGTATTTAACCGGAATCTGTTGATCATCTAAAGGGTTCCACTGGGGCCCATATAGCCAGACGTTCTGGGAGGGGCCGAAAACATTCACGCCAGGGAACGGTGGGCTAGGAAAGTCGGGGCTTCGATCCGACATGACCCCTGCGGACCTGGGATAAGATACTAAAAATGATGTGGCTTTCTCTTGAACATGAATAACGATGAGCTCAAGGCGAGGATGTCGAAGGACATCAGGGAGTACGCCGACAACGTCATGGACGTGTACAACGCGCCTTTCGCCCGCATGATGGGCGTGGAGGTTGTATCTATCTCAGCCTATGAGTGCATCTGTGAAATGGAGGTCCGCCCCGACCACATGAATAACATGGGCAGGGGTCATGGCGCCGCGATCTACGCCCTTGTTGACCACACATTCGCCATCCTGTGCAACCTGAAGCACCCCTGCATCGGGCAAAGCACCACCATCAATTACTACAGGCCCGCCCAGGGGAGGCTAAAAGCTGTCTGTAGGCCCATCAACAGGTCTAGGTCCCTAGAGATTTATGAGGTCCGTGTCTTTTCCGAGGAAGGGAAGTTGGTGGTCTCGGCCGTAAACACGGCGTTCGTCCTCGAGGGGTGAATCTGTGGCCGACAAGCTCTGCCCAAATTGTGGTGAGATCGTACCCAGCAACAGCATCACCTGCCAAAGTGCTTCAGGAAGATCCCCGTCAAGCCGGAGCCGATCTGCAAAGAGAGGGCCCGCGAGAGGGGGGATAGGATGTCGGGAGGAAGTACAACAGCAAGATTGCGCTGATCCTCTCCGTCCCCGCACTCGTGTGACTGCTGAGATCGGGTTGATCTATAGGAATCCATGCTATAAAAGTGACTACATCACACTCGTAATTGGCCTCCTTTCTTCATAGCGGTGGTATGCTTCACGATGTTTCTGGTGACCATCTTCCTGGCCATGCCCTGTTGGATCGTCTACGTCCTGATATCCCTGGGCGCCTCGCCATAGTGTCTATGGACAACCTGTTTGTCAAAACGGTATGACCCGTAGCTCTCGGTACCAGCCCTCGCGCCTGAGTCTCATCAGCACCGATGCCGCCATCTGGGCCAGGTCCAGCGCCCTTCTCCCCGTGCCGATGCATGTCGGGTCGTCGGGACAGAGAGAATTGTAGGCTGCCCTGATGCACTCGTGCTCTTTCTTCGGGGATCCCTTGAGCTCTGGCGGCAGCCTCATGGAAATCGAGGGCAGGAGGGTCAGGTTCCCGGTGCAGTCCCAGGGTTCAAAGCTTAGGTACTTCCCGAAGACGTTCCCTACGTTGTATGACGTGCATTCCCTCCCGAAGACTGCGTCCTGGAAGCGCTAGACTACTTCGTCAGTCCCCTCACCCAAGTACAGCTCCTCCGGCCGGATGTCGTAATTCCCAGACAGATGGTCTAGACCCTCTTTGCCGATGTCCCTCGGGTCCATGGCGATGGAGCCGGAGTAGACCGTGTCGAAGTTCGACCCATCCGCTAACATGCGGCAGACGGCCACCTCGGCGACCATGTCCGCCGGCACGCCATTCGGCCCAGTGGTCGCGATTTCCACAACGTACACATCGTCCATGACCGGGGAAATGTCAGCATCGTATATGGGCAATTGCCCGCCGCCGTCCGGACCATATGTTGCGATTCTGTATTTGTTACAAAGGTTACATTCATTACAGACAGAAGTTATTGTACTCCGAAGTCATATACTGTATACGAAGGCTTCGGAATCCTCGTTTTTAATCCCATCCGGTCGATCCCGGAGCCTTCGGAACGCATGAATAGAGATCGGAGATAGGGATATCCATGAGGCACCTGAAGTCCATCGACGAGATTTATAGCGAAGTACGTGACTACGACCTTGTTATAACCAACGATGCGGCACTGGAAACTGCGTTGAACTCCAGGGTGGACACCGTCCGCATCGGTACATTCGCCATAACCC
>CAZXOR010000070.1:0-5910 GCA_964642395.1 uncultured Methanomassiliicoccales archaeon
GGAGGCTGTATCCTTCGTCGTCCAGCAGCATCGACACAGTGACATGGCTTACGGAGAACCCCTTAAGTCTAAGGGCATCGGCGAGATCTCTAGTACTCAGGATTGTCCAGGTCAGGGGGCTTTCGGGATCGCTAACAATGTTGCCGTCCAACATGGATTCGAGCGCTGTGTCGATCCTTGACTGAGCCTTCTGTGCGGGCTTACAGCCCGCACCGAGACCCTGATCCTTCCCTGCTCCGATGGACTCGAACGCGTTTTCGGATCCTTCAGAGCATCTTTGATTTTGTGTTTATTCTTGACAATGGACGTCATGAAGACGCCGGTCATCTCGGCGAGCTCAGTGGCTGCTGCGGCCCACAGAGCCGTGGAAGAGCTGAACATCAGGTTCTACATCCTTCATCCCTATTCGTCACAGTGGAACCCCATCGAATACATCTGGAATATGGTCAAGTTCAAGCTATTCAGATACGGCATTCTGGAGAGGCATCAGGTCGAGGCTGGATGGAGGATGCATTCATGGAGGTGGCGGAAAAGAGGCCGCACTACCGGTACTGGATCGATTTTTTAATTGACATTTTGCCTAAAAAGTTATGTAGCTGAATATAACAAATTAACGATCGAAGAAGAGCTGGCTAGATGTACTTCAGATGCCAATCTGGGTAATGTCGAGGCCCAGAATTGCCCTGGGGATCTGTACAAGAAAGGAGGAGGTGTAGAATAATTTTACGAAGAGACTGCTAGATGGTATCGGAAGGCGGCTGATCAGTGATATGCCAATGCACAGTTCTGGCTCGGATGACTGTATGCTAACAGCGAAGGAGTCGAACAGTCCTATGAGGAAGCTTTGAAATGGTACCGGAAGGCCGCCAAACAAGAAAACGTAGAAACTCAGTTCAATTTCGGTCTAATGCACATGGATGGATGCGGTGTTGAAAGGTCCGAATCGGAGAGGCTTAGATTCATCCGATTTGGAAGAGATAAAGGTTCAAAAAATGCCAAGGAATACCTCAAATCACTGGATTTATAGTAACGACGACTTTAATGACAAATCCTTACGTTAAGATTACCTCAAACATCTCTGTACAATGCACCCGTCATGGATGGAGGGAAATCGAGGTACGGTATGGAGGAGGTTCTAGGGCTACTGAGGTTAACGAGGATGTAGTTTGAGGAGCCCCGCCGCCCACCAGTGTACACCATAGACGACATGTCGTCCTGGACATGCCCCATCCGGGATGATCGCGAAGAACTTGTTCCTCAGGGATGACAAGAAGCGCGCTTACTATCTGGTAGTCTCCAGAGAGGACAGGAGTGAACATCAGGACGTTGAGAGAGGTTCTGAGTTCCAAGCTCCTAGGCATGGCCTTTGAGGCAGGCCTGTGGTCGATCTTCGGCCTGAAGAAGGGCGCAGTCACCCCCTTCGAGGTATTGAACGACCAAGACTCCAAGGTCAATGTGGTGATCGATGACTACTTTCGCGGGAATGCAATGGGTATATACCCCAACAACAACACGTGCACCGTGTGGATCGCGTCCGCGAACCTGAGAGGGCAATTGTAAGCAGATACGCTTTTCTAGAGTACGTCTGGCTCCCGTAAGATTAACATTATCCCAAGAGATGCCAGGTCAATTGAAATGACAGGGACGATGAGGTTGGTGCTCCTCCGTCACGGGGAGAGCATCTGGAACAAGGAGAACCTATTCACGGGATGGACCGACGTGGACCTGTCGGACAGGGGCCGCGAGGAGGCTAGGTCCGCTGGGAGGCTAATGAAAGTCGAGGGCCTAGACTTCGACGTTTGCTACACATCGCTCCTCAGAAGGGCGATCCACACGCTTAATCTCGCCTTAGAGGAGATGGACAGAGAGTGGTTGCCGGTGGTAAAGGCATGGCAGCTGAACGAGCGCCACTACGGCGCGCTGCAGGGCCTGAATAAGGCCGAAACCGCCGCCGAGTATGGCGAGGAACAGGTCAGGTTATGGAGGAGGTCCTACGCGACGCCCCCACTGAAGCTGGACCCCTCCGATGAGCGCAACCCCGCCAATTAGGAGATGTTCAGGACCGTTCCAAGAGAACGCCTCCCGCTGACCGAGAGCCTGAGGGAAACTGTTGTCAGGGTGGTGCCATACTTCGACTCGGAGATAAGGCCCAGAATGCTCGCTAGGGAGAGGGTGCTCATCACCGCTCACGGCAACTCCCTGAGGGCGTTGGTCAAGGTGTTCGACGGGATCTCCGATGATGAGATCGTTGGCGTCAACATCCCCACAGGCGTGCCGTTGGTTTACGAGTTCGATCCCTATTTTAACGTGGTCTCCAAGAGGTATCTCGGAGACCAGGCAGCCATCGATGCCAAGATGGTGACCATGGCCAACCAGGGCAGAAAGTCTTGAAGTCTCGGGAGCCAGTTCGACGCGACGTCCACAGACACCGTCGGTAGTGGGAATCCGTATCCGTCAACGCCCCCTACCATTAAAGCCGTGAGAGCAGTCAAATCGACGTCTGAGGTCGTACATAATTCTGAGATACCCGAGGCAGTGCAACTGGATTTTGATTGTGCTGTGCGTCGTTTTCATCGCTTGGCAGGTGTATCTTGACCTGCGCATCTCCGAGTACATGAGCGAATCACTGACCACCTCCAGACGGGCACCGCCACAGACATCATCGTGGAAGACGGGAAGCAGATGCTGGCCTGCGCCTTCGCCAACCCAACGCTCGCCCTCTGCACAGCGATCATGGCCGCCAGGATAGGATCATCGCTGCACAGCAGGATCAAGAGCCTGCTCTTCCAGATCATCGGCGACTTCTTAAGGGAGGACGTGGATGGCTTTTCAGCCGCCAGTCTCATTACCCTCTCCACCAACGACGTCTACCAGATCCAGCAGTTCCTCCCCAGGGTGATCACCATCGTGGTGAAGGTTATGCTCCTGAGGGTCTGGACAGTCTTTAAAATAAGCGGCGGTGCCTTCGAGTGGACATCCGTCACCGTCGCGGTCATACTGTTCACGCTCACGGCTTTCGCCGTCATCCTTCACCGTGGCATGCCTTTCATCAGGAGGATGCAGTGGTACGGACACTGTGAACTACATCACCTGTGACGGCCTGGAGGGGGCGGATGTTATTCAGGTGGCCTCTGGGCAAGCGGAGCAGATGCCCTGTTCTCGGACATGATCGTGTTCACATCCTATGCCACGCAGGTCATCTCCGCGGTGATGATGACCACCGGCATTCTGCGCAGGCTGCCCCGGTTCATGGCCTCCGCCAGGAGGATCGAGGAGGTCATTCTGCACGGGACGTTTATGGTGGATGGGACGGAGGTCGATCCCTAGAGGGGAAGCGGCGCGGAGGTAGTATTCGACGACGTCTCCTTCGCCTACCCCGGGACTGATTCCGAGGTGCTGTCCCACGTGAGTTTTAGGGCTGCTCCTGGGGAGAAGGTCGCAACGATAGTGCCGACCGTCAGCAGGAAGACCTCGCTGGTTACCCTGATGCCCCGTCTGTACGACGTCAGATCCTGGAGAGTGCTGGTGGACGGTGTAGACGTGCGTGACTACCGCCTGAAGGACCTGTACACTCGCCTAAGGTACGTGCCGTAGACATCGATGATCTTCTCCGGGACCGCTAGGTACAACGTGGCCATGGACGCAGACAGGTCGAACCGGGAGGTGGAGAGGGCACTTAGGATAGCTCAACTGTGGAACTATGTGAGCGGCATTAATACCGACCTGGTCCAGCACGGCTGGAACCTGTCCGGGAGCCAGAGGCAGCGCCTGGGAATTGCAAGGACGGTTTGCCATGGCTCCGACCTGTACCTCTTCAACGATACCTTTTCCGCCTTGGACTACAGGACGGACAGGGACTTTAGAGACGCCATGGATGCCAAGACTTCTAGAGTCACCAGGATAGTTGTAGCCCGGAGGATCAGGACGATCTTCGACGCTGACAGAATAATCATCCTCGACCGCGGGATGGTCGTGGGGAAGGACCACCACGCCGACCTCATGGAGATCTGCCTCCTGTACCGCGAGATACCCGACTTGCAGTTGGAGGCGTCCTGATATCCGGTCCGGCGGGACCTCAGTGAACCAGACTTCAAGACAAACCACTCGACCTGGGCTCTACCATGAGGAGCTTGCTGATTTACACTGTCGCGACTGCAGGTCCTTGTACATGGGGATAGCCTGTGCTATCATCACCACGATCATGTCTCCGATGGGGCCCGTAGTATCTGGCCAAGATCATCGACACTATCTCGGTTAGCTTGCTTGACTTGGTACCAATGGACACAACCTTGATCGCCAGGCTGGGGGTTCTGCTGTGCTGTATATATCTGGCAAGCTTCGCGCTGTCGGTGGCTAAGAACTGTCTGATCGTGGCCGCTTCGGAAAGGGTGGGGGGGGCAGGATGCGTAAGAACCTGTCCAGGAAACTGAACAAGCTTCAGATATCGTATCTGGAATTGCACAGCATCGGCGACACCATGATCCGCATGATCAACAACATCGACACAGTCAGGACCGGCTTCGTTGAGAGTTTCAACACCATCGTGGTGGCCGTCTGCATGATAGCTGGGTTGCTCATCATGATGGCCTATACTGAGTGGGGACTGGCAGTTATTGCGGTCATCTTAACGCTGGTTAGTTTCACGGTCATGTTCACCGTTACCCGCAGGTCTCAGAAGTACTTCGTCGCCCAGCAGAGGGACCTGGGCGTGATCAACGGAATCGTGGAGGAGACCTATTACGACCACGACATCATCCACACACAGAACGGGATGTCATCGTCGGTATAGAGGTTTGAAGGTGCCAACGCCAACCTGTTTCGCAGCTCATTCAGGGCCAGGATGGCTATCAGCATGATGCCCCAGATGATGAACTTCGTCAACAACTTGGAGTACGTAGTGATCTACATAGCCTGGTTGATGCTGATCATAGAGGGCAGCATAAAGTACGAGATGATTGTGGTATTCATCATCTACATCAAGAGGTTCAACCAGCCAGTGACCGAGATCACTGATATCATCGCCATGATGCAGTCCGTGGCCTCCGCCTCGAAGAGGGTGTTCGAGGTACTGCCTGCCGATGAGATGGGGTCCTCCCCGCCAACGTACGAGATATGGAGGTTCGACAACCATGTGAAGTTCAGGGACGTTCGCTTCGGGTACACGCCAGAAAGGGAGATCATCCACGGGTTCAGCCTCGATGTCAGGCCCGAGTCTAAGATGACCATCGTGGGTCCGATGGGCACGGGTAAGACCACGCTTGCGAACCTTTTGGTGAGGTTCTACGATCCTGACTCGGGGAGATCCTGATCGACAGCGTGCCCATAACTCCATGTCCAGGACCTAAGTGAGAGACCAGTTCTCTATGATCCTGCAAGACTCCTGGATCTCCGATGGCACCTACTACGACAACGTGTCGTTCACCAGCGGCGTCAGCAGGGAGATTGTAGAGAGGGCATACGACCTGGTGGAAATAGGAGAATACATCTTGTCTCTGCCGGATGGCTATGACACCGTGGTCGGTGAGAATAGGAGTATGTCGATTGGAAAGAGGCAACAGCTGGCCATCGCCAGGGCGATAATGAAGAACGCGCCTATGATCATCCTCGACGAGGTCATCAGCTCGGTGGACACTAGGACAGAGAGGCGCATACAAGAAACCATAGACACGTTCATGGATGGGAAACGTCATTCGTCATAGTGCATAGGCTCCATCATTAGGAACGCCGACGTGATCTTGGTGCTGAGGGATGGAAACATCGTAGAGTAGAGCATTCATCAGGAACTGATAGCCCTAAGCGGGTTCTACATGATGTTCTATGACTTGCAATTCGAAGACTACGACTAAGAGATTGATAAAAAATAATATGTGAAATAACACAAACATACTCCCCATGACAATAACCCACAGG
>CAZXOR010000071.1:0-5747 GCA_964642395.1 uncultured Methanomassiliicoccales archaeon
CTGAAGGCGAGGGAAATAGTTGCGTCCAAGATGTTCCCTGGGAACAGCTCAGACTCGACAGGCCACAGGAAGTTCTTGGAAGACAACGACATCTAGCATGATGTCATCATCGACAAGAGTTCCCTTCGTCGAAGATTAGGGCGGTCCTGAAGGACCGCCCTGAGCCCCACCACATCACGCCTTTCACACAACAGCGAGGTTATCAAGAATTACAGTTTGTCGAATTTCAAGGGTTATCTCAAAGGTTTCGACCGCAAGATTGTATACAAGAAGGCAACGGCCGAAGGCCGCTGCCTGTATACTTTCAAGGACCTGTCCCTGATCTCTGAGCAGGCAGGACATCATGGCCAGAATGAACCGCAGCAAGGAGTTCGACCCAAAGTCCTTCGGGAAAAAGTTCGCCGACATCGGAGTGCTGGACAGTATAACCTACGGGGACGCTATGGAGGACATGTTCGAGGTTTGGAGGAAGGTCAACGCTCCGGAGGAGGTGTCGACCAATGACAGATACTAGACCCTCGGGCTGAAGAAGGACATGGAGCTAATGAAGAGGCTGGGTATGTCCAAGCAGAAGCCTGAACCGCTCCCGAAGAAGAGGAGGAAGCCAAAGAGGGTGCCCGAGGAACCGAAGATCAAGATGCCCCGCGGACGTTTGAAGAAAGTGCCTCAAGATAAGGGCTTAGTACCATTACAAGGGAAACTTCTGATGAATGCATGGGTCGATTTTTAACGGAGAGGTGTTTTCCCAGGGCAGTCTGGGGCTCAAAAGCTCGGTGACAAGCACCGGATCGACGGACGACAGGGTGTCACCGTGTCCGAGGATCCTCATTGTGCCCAGATTAATCTCTTTGCCTATGCCGGACCTTCCAGCCTCTTTGGAAAGCATCTCCGCGGCATCGGTGTATTGGCGCGCGGCGATTACGTTCCATCTGCCGTTTCCGATAAACGGGTCCCCATAGGCATTCCCCCTCCACTTGTCCAGGAACGACCCCGATTTTACCCACACAGGCGGGCCCTGGTGGAGGTGCGTCTTCGGGAGAACGTCCCTCTCCAGTTCAAACACCACCGTCAGCTTCCTGTTATCCATCCTGTGAACAGCGCGGAGGACGCAAAACCCGTACTCGTTCAATTTCCTGGCCAGGGCGGTCTGAGTCTTCCACAGCTGAGAGTAGAGGTTGTCCTCGATTGCGTCCGGCCTGTCGAACTCCACGGCCAGCAGCCTGCTCCCGTACCTACAAGAAAGATCAGCGAGGGCGTCCCCAGACAGGGGAATCCTATCATAGGGGAAGAAGAACTCCATGCGAGGCTCCGAGAGGTACGCGTTGGCGGCGACTATGAACAGGGAGAGAGTGTCCAGGTGAACCGCGGACGCGACGTTCCTGCGGTTATCCACAGGGTCGTAGACAACAAGTGGTGTGTCCATCGCCGGCCCGGCTCCTTCGATCGCCAGCGTCTTCCCCGGCTTCCATCCCCTGGCGTCGTTCAGTAGGGCGCGGAACGTGCCGTATCTGACGATCAAGAGCTCGCAGAGGTATCCAGAAAACCCCCTAGAGTCCTGCTCCGCGCCGTAGACTCCGATGCCCTTCATGAACTTCTTCAACAAGCGGACCTGGTCCTTCCCGGCGTCGTCCAAGCGAGACACGATGAATCTGGTGTGAAACGGGGTGCGGTCCACTGCGCTCTTCAGGTGCTCGGTACTGTCGATACGGAAGCACGGGACCATGTCTACCTCGAGGCCCTCGAAGATCCCCCTGGTATAGGGGTGGTCGGAGAACATGCGCTCGCCGTGGAGGATATCCTCCCCGGTCTTCAGGCTGATCTTCTTCATGTCTTCTTCGGATACCGAGTTCGGGAACATCAAGAACAGATCCAAGTCCGGATCGGAGAGGAATGTGCCCTTAGAGAACGACCCTGCGTACCTGGCCTCGATCTTGATTCCGTGGGATGCTATGTAATCCTCGACCGTGACTTTCAGGCGATCCGCACGCTCTTGTATGGAGGCGACTGTCTCGGGGGACGGAACGATCATGCCCAGAACTTTCTCCTCGAGGTCCATACGGTTTAGAAGACCCGGCATCTTATCTATGTTATGGGAGATACGTTGAGACAGTGGTTGCTGTCCAAAGTGCCTATTGAGCCCGGACAGGTTCAGGATGGGAATATCGTCAAGGGGGGACGAGTATGCAGTCCATAAACGCTACAGCGAACAGGGGATAGTGTCTAACGCCCTTGTCATCAGTGAAGATATTCCTGGTCTAGAATACCATCTCGTAGATTTTAAACTTCTCACAGATTTATTCACCGATTTCACGTCCTTCTTCTTCCCGGTCTTGACCTCCAGGGCCGTCGCCCTATCATCGACGGTGGTGACGAAATTCAGCCCCACCCTCTCGCTTCCGAGTTCGGATTCCTGGTAGTAATACAATCTTTTCTCCTGCGAGTGGAGCATGTACACCACCAGGTTCTCGCTTATGGCGTCGCTGTTGACCTCGATCCCGCCCTTCAGCACGTCGGAGAGGACGCTGTCGTCACATAGACATCAGGAGTCCCGTGTCCAGAAGGTATAGTTTGAACCTCGGCTGGGATACCTTCTGCTCTAGGGGGAGCAGGGCTGCTTGACGCAGTCGTAGATCAGCGAGAGATGGGCTTGGTTGAGCTAGTTCAGTGTGTATCCGAAATACTTGTAGCCGACATCGTACCGGGGATTGTCATTTACATCCAAATACACGAAGGTCTTGTTGTCCTTGGACAGCTGAGCGGCTAGGAGTCGAAGCATCTCTTGACCTTATCCTTCTGGTCATTATACGTGTAGTTCTCAATGTCTTCTCGTACCCGCACAGAAGATCCTTCTGGATGCATCTGATGGTGTCAAGCTTCTTCGTCTTCACGAAACGACCCACTGCCTCGGGCATGCCTCCGATCACCATGTACCATCTCATATACCCGTACATCGAATCCAGTACTGACTCATCGATGGGCTCCATCCTGTGTATATGGTTCTTCACATAGTCTATGACCTTCTCCGACAGTCCAATCGTCCAGAGAAACTCCTCAAAGTCAATGGGGTACATGTCCACGTTCTCTTCGGCGCCGACAGAAACCGATACCGTGTCCTTGGTTAGCAGTCCAAGGGTGCCCGACGCCACAACGTTGAAATCGCCAATCCTGGAGAACTTGAGCACTCCGCGGGCGTTGGGGCAATCTTAAATCTCGTCAAGAAAGACCAGCGTGTCCTCCGAGACGAAATCGAATCCGGAATAGTGCACGGTTATCTTCAACAGAGAGATTCGGAATTCACATTACTTAAAGATTCTCTTAGTTTCAGCGTCCACATGGAGATCAATGTACAGGTAGTGGCCATAGTTTTCACGGGCAAACTCGTCTATCGAGTACATCTTTCCCATCTGTTTAGCGCCACAGACACCGGACATTTCTTCCCTCTGCTGGAGTTTTTCCACTCCATGAGCCTGCCCGTTATCTTTCTCTTTATGGCATCATTATTCAGCAGGTGTCATAATTCAAGAATTTTAGTATCATTAGAAGTAAAATTTTAAGGATATTTAGATATTTTCATATCCTGATTTTATGAAATTTATATATTTTCCAGGCCATTAAATCAAGAACTTTAGATCTATTCGGGGTTGGTTTTTCAAGAACTTCAGAATAGTCCGGAAAGCAGACGGAGAAAAGAAGGGGCAAAGGGGGTGCCCTCTTCTGCCCTGGTGAGAAGGAAGCGGGTTCAGATCTCGAAGCCGTAGCAGCCCATGACGAAGTTCTCTTTGAGGTCCGCTGGGTTATGGGGAGAATGTATTCTTCAGAGTTGACGGCGATCTCGACTATGCAGGTCTTTTCGTAGTTGCGGGCCTCCTGAAAATGTTCTGGATCTCGCTAAGCTTCTCCACGTGGATGCCATTGGCGCCGAAGGTTTCGACCATTTTCATGAAGTTGGGGTCGCATTTGAGGGTGGTTGCGGAGTAGCGCTCGTTCTAGAACAGCTTCTGCCACTATCTGACCATGCCCAGGGTGCTGTTATTCAGTAGCATGAAGGTGACCGGCAGATGTCGGCCAGAGAGGTAGCGACCTCCTACATGACCATCTGGAACCCCCATCGCCGGTGATGCACATGACGTCCATGTCGGGCTTGGCCGTCTTGGTACCGGTGGCTGCGGGGCTTCTTATGTCTAGATAGTGCATGGTCTACATCTGATTTTGTCCGACGTCGGTGGTAACGATGGTATTGTTGCTGATGAATGCGTTGATCTCATGCATGACTTTATGGGGCACGATTGAAGTGTATCCGAAATCGGGGTCACAGGTGCACCTAGACTTGAACATCCTGGCCCTGTCAGCCCATTCGGTGCAGGAGAGCAGAACGACCTGAGGGCCTTGATCAGTATGCGGACGGCCTTCTTGGAGTTGCATTGAAGGTTCACTGCAGGATGCTTGTGCTTGATGAACTCAGTGGTATCCAGGTCGATGTGGACGACCTTTCCCTCAGGCTTTTCATGCGATTCCTCTGGCTATAGGTCCTGTCTGATAACCTACTACCAATAGATATGAATAGGTCCGCCTCGTTCATGGCGTGGAGGGCAGAGATTCTGCCATGCATCTCCAGGTCCCATGCACAGGTCGTATGTGAACGGGACCACGCCCGTGCTCATGAGGATAGTGTTTACGGGGGCCTGCAGGAGCTGTGACAGATCCATAATCTCCCTGTAGGCGCAGACCGAGTCTCCGCCGACCAAGATGATCGGGCACTTGACGACCTTGATCCACTGGACAGCCTGCTCGAAATCTGAGAGGTTCTCGTACTGGGGTTTGACCCCATACTTCTTGTTCAAGATGCCCTTGTCGACGGAGGAGTTCATTTGGTCAATTAGAAGGTCGATGTGAATCGGCCCGAGGCAACCGCTCTGGCAGATCTCCCAGACCTCCGTTATGGCGTGGGGGAGCCTGCTGACATCCAAGACTCTGAAGTTGTGCTTAGTGATCGGCATTATGAGACTGTACGCATCTACCTTCTGGAACACGCTGAGGCCAAGAGACCCGGTGTTGATTTGTCCGGTAAAGGCGATCATGGGGACAGAGTTCGCGAACGCGGTCGCAACGCCGGTGACGAGGTTGGTCGCCATGGGCCCGCTAGTAACGATGCAGACACTCGTCCTCCCCGAGACCCTGGCGTACCCGTCGACCATGTAGGCGACGCACTGCTCGTGACTCACCAGGATGTGTTTGATGGACAAGTCAACAAACTCATCGTAGATGGATATGATGATGCCTCCGGGATAGCCGAAGACCGTGTCGAGCTCCCTTCTTTTCAAGCATACTCAGGAGTGCTTTGGTACCTCTCATGTCAATACTTAGCCCAGGCATTGGTTGATGGAGTTATAATGGATTCTGCATATAGAATTTCTATATAGGTCTATAATTTATGTCAATTTGATTCTTTTAGAACCTCGACAATAAAAAATATAGAAATGATGATAGTACACTAGAAACAAATGTTGATGGTCGTTGGACTGAAGTTGTGTCCTCGATTTATTCCTTAAAAATTGACCCGCGCGGATAGTGATTTGAGAGCTTTTTGAAGAATGTTCACACAGTGTCAGCTATCGTGAACCTCAAAACCTGAGTTTGTCACTTGTCCGCAGTAGTGTGTGCACACGTATGTGCGCGAGTCACTAACCGTCTAGATCATCTTCTGGCGGATGTTGGCCCGTGCGGCGAAGCATGCCTTCGTCATGGAG
>CAZXOR010000072.1:0-5724 GCA_964642395.1 uncultured Methanomassiliicoccales archaeon
GCTGACGCTAACATTCGCTCTCGTGTGCATACACACATACGGTATGTGTATAGGTGTTAACTGACAAACTTAGATTTAAAATAACGGTAATTGACGAGGTGGATGGGACCAAAGCATTCATAGTGAGCCGTGGATTCCCCCCCCCCTCCGTGAGAGACCCCCGGGGATTTATATTTGAACGTGTCCAAATATCAAAGAAGTACAACTTTTCCTCGTATTTATTGGTTGTCCAGTTCGCCCGATTCCTCATCAGGCTTGGGCCAGACCTCCCTGACGACCTCAGAATCGCCCGGCGGGAGGATCCTGGACACCTCTTCCTCGGGCACATCGAACCTCCTGGCGATTTCGTTGGAGATGTGACCGGCCCTCTTCCCGGGCTTGATGACGATGTACTTCTTCGACCTGGCGAAGCACTCCACAGGCCCGCACATGACCTTCCTGGCGTTTTGGTAATATGTCTCTCCGACGGCTAGCTACAGTGGCAGGTGGTGCTCGTAGTTTCTCTTCCCACGGATGATGAACGCGCCTCTGGGGACAAACTCACCCGGGTTGGGGGTCTTGCTGACCTGGTCAGGGTATACCCAGAATGTCGTACCCTCCGCTAGCGCCGCGATCCATGATTTAGAATGGGCCAAGGCATACTAGCAGCATTCCCTGAGCTCCTGGTCAGAAGCCCTGGCGCCGTCCTTGATGACGACCGAAGGTGCCCCGTGCACGTCAGCGTGGACGTACAGGTCGCCGTCCTTCAGGTGCTTCTTCACCACATTATCGTTGGTGTGTGCGTCCCTCCCGGCGATGACAAGCCTCCCCCCGGAAGTGATAAACCACTTGTACCTCTCGAACCAGAACTGCTTGGTAGGCTGCGCCTTGCTGGCGGCCTCCTGCTTCGCCCTGTCGATCCCCTTCTGGAGCTTCGTCAGCTCGGCACGGCTCTCCTCCAGTGCCTCCTCAGCGCGCTTGGCCTTCTCACCCACCTCCTTCCCTCTCTGGTAAAGGTCCGAGGCGTTGGCGTCCAAGCTCTTTGTGTAGTCCAGGGTGATGGTCTCCCCGGCGAACTCGGCGATGACCTGGTTCTTCGACGGATCTATACCCTTGACGAACGGGATCTTCGAGGCGCCCTCTTTGAGTTTCTCCCAGGTGATCTTCGAAGACTGGTCCAGTAGCACCGACAGCAGCTCGCTGACCTTCGCGTACTCGCTGTACAGGGACTCGGCTCTGCGTCTGCAGACCTCGCACTGCTCCTTGTACTCCTCCAGGGTCTCCTCCTGATTGGAGATTCTCTTCAGGAGCTTCTCCACTCTCGGGTCGATGAAGGCTTCCTCCTTCGCTTCACCCACCTACTTCAGATAGGCGTCTATGACCTGGGACGTGGTGGCGTACCTGACCTTATCCAGATCAGAATGGGAAACCATATCCACTGGGGCGAAGTCCTGGATCTCGCCGTCCCTAAGGAATGCGGTAGGTTCCGGCGATATGAGGACGGCGTCCACGATGCCCCTCATGACATCGTACATCTTGTCGAGGGTGGCGTCGTTAACCTGCGATGCAGGCGTGGACTTGTCTACTCCAACGCGGACGCAGATCTCCTCGGCGTACTGGCCTCCCAGGTTCACGGGCATGGCCAGAGTCCTGACTGCATCTGAGTCGGACGACCTGAATGATGTGACGAAGTCCTCCCTGGTGGATTCAGTGGGATCGAACCTGGACTTCGCCATCAAATAGGGTTCCCCGGGTTTGATCTTCCTGTCCCTCCAGGTCTTTTGGATGAGACAGTTCAGAATGATGCCGTCCTTGACCAGCAGCACGTTCCCTCCGCCGAAGAGCTCGAAAATGAGACGGTAGTCCACGTCGGCCTTAGACAGGCTCATTTCGACCACGCGGTCGAAGCCCACTTGTCTGACGCCGTTGACGTGGGCGTTGTCGATGTACTTCCTAAGGAAGGACGCGAACGACGTCGGGAGCGTGGGCGTCTTCGGCTTCACGGGGAGGCAGTAGAGCCATTTCTTGTCCTTGAAGAACAGCTCCCTCTTCCCCTCGCCCTGCACGTTGATCCTGAAAAGAACGTTGCCGGCGTCCCAATGGTAGATCTTGTTCATGTGGGCGCCTTCGAGGCCAGAGAGCTCCGTGACCACGGAGCGCACGTCGAAGGAACTCATCTCTTTCTTCATGAGACCCCTATTGGTCAAAGTCGCTGATAAAAGTTCAGACACGGATTCCATATATGACAAGGTCGTGAAACCCCAAGGATGACATCGATCTGTCGACATAGGTGCCTGTGTCTATCAGGGGCAGATAGAAGGAGCTGATCTGCTCCATGCAGATCATGCATATGGCCCCCCTGGTGTCACTGCCCTCCTCCTCGGAGATCCCTCTGAGGAGGGATTTGAGGGCTCCGGTGCTGACCTTGAGCCTGATGTCGCAGTGCGGGTCGTCGGCAATGCGCTCGCCTTCCCTGCTCATGGACCTGAGCCATTCGCGGTAGACGCTGGAGGTCCTGTTTTGTCTACCCCATCTCTCGTTGAAGAACGCCAAGAGCTCGGTTATGGGCGAAGACCTGAAGGAGGCGTACACCTGAATGCAAAGGAGGTAGCAGAAGCGCTCCTCGAACGTCACATCCTTTTCGAGACAGTTACCCATGAATCCCATGGTCTAGGCGAGGGAGTTGATAGCAATGTCAGCATAGATGTCTTCTTTGCTCTTCTAGATGTTGTAGAGGCTCCCGTTGAGGATGTCGACCTTCTGGATGATTTGACTGGTGGTGGTCTTCTCGTAGTCCTGCTCGATGAACAGCTCCAGCGAGGCATCCAGTATGGACAGTTTCATCTCCTTGGTGCGCTCCACACGGCTCTTGCCCTTCAGTTTCCTTGGCACGTTCCCTACTCTCCGTTGATGGAATTCAGATAATAATATATTGTTCGGAATGGGAGTCGGAGCTGCCGTCTCCATTCCGCCTGACGGGCCCCTGCGACCAGGGCTACGGGGGACATCTCCCCTCCGAGTTCTAGTCTCCCCTATGCAAAAGCATCATGTGGTCTCATGGAAATTCATAATCGATGGCTGTTCGGTGGATCAGCACAGTTAATGGTAGTCGCCGTATCGTCCGAACCATCGGCTTCTATCGGAGACGCCCCCGTTCCCCCGAAAGGTGGAAGATTATGAGATTCTCCTTTATCGACGGGTAGATTCCGCCTTCGAAGTCACAGCCGAAGCGTTCGCAGCGGGAAACGGTCATGTCAAGAGGGGGATCGTTCGTGGGCGACTCCGACAGATCCACCGGGTTGTTCCCCAGGGGCTCACCGCGGCGATGCATCCGTACTCTCAGACCTCTAGAGGCCAGGTTCATGGAGAGGCACTCGGTACAGACGGTCACCATCTCCTTGATGGCACCGACATCGTCATTGTCCAGAATTGTATTGTTCATTCCCGCTACGACTCCATGAAGCACTCGGTGATGTCCCTCGTCTTGAAGGACGATATCAATCTGTTCTCGCTGCACAGGTAGCGATTGGTCTCGGCAATGTTTGCGACTTCCGAGCGCAGTCTGATGACCTCCTCCATGAGGGATCTGTTATCCAGAGCATCTTTGAAAATTTCGAGTCCTTTTCCTCCACATTCTTGGCGATCTCCAGCTCCGCCACCATGGCAGTCAGCTCTTCCACGGCGGAACCGAACGGCTCCTTCGTGCTCTTTGACGCGGCGGGACTGATCATCGATTCGACTGTGCCTCTCGCCTCTTCGCTCCTGGATAGCATGTTCTTCGTCAGATTGGCGATAGTTGGGAACTTGTCTCCAATCAGGCTAAACTCCAGCCTGGCCCTGCATCTTTTGTACAAGTATGAGCCGTTGAATATCATGTAGCCAGTGTTCCCGCATCTGCAGCAGACCCTCATCACCGCGAAAGTGTGTGGCCTTTGCCCTCACGTCCCTGTTCATGCCGCCCAGCCCCATGTCACACCTCCAGGGAGGTGGACTCGTAGGCAAGCCTGTTGCCAGTCTGGTCGATGATGATGATGTCCAGGATCCCGTTCTTGTCCAAGAATATGGCGGACCCACGTGGAATCCCCTAGCGCAGCCGAGGTACTTGGAGGGCATTTGCACTGACACCTTGAGGCCGTTATACGTATCCCCGGACTCCATATCGAACTAGTTCTCGTTGAAACCCTCCTTTTTCATAGACTCAGGTTTGTAGACCTCGAAGCACACGACAATCTGGTTATCTTTTTGGGGAATGAAGCTAGTCTCCGACTCTTGGCGATCTTGCCAGTATCGTTGAAGAGGTTGCCTTTGTAGATCATGTTGAATATGCAGTCCCTGTCCTCATGGTACCTAGACTCGAACCTGTACATCAGGCTGATCATGTCCAGCACCTTGGAGCCGATCCTAGAACCATCGAGGAGAAGTCAGCTTGGCGTACACTGTGGCGCCCTTGGCGATGGCCTTGGAGGGCTCGTACATCAGGAGGTCCTTCGAGTCGTATCCGGTCCTCTCGACGATGGCCCTGGGGATCTGGGGCATATTGGAGCTCCCACCCACCAGGACGATCCTGTCGGCGCAATCGTCCAGGGCCTTCTCCACCACGTCTAGGGCCATCTTCAAGAGGTGCTCAGTGCATCCTTCGAACTCTTCACGGAAGATGCGAGTGAAGCGGTCCTGTCCATCTATGGTGAAGATGGCCAGAAACTCTTCTGCATCCGTGAGCTCCACCTTGATCTTGGTTACAATCTTGAGGAATCTGCCGGTCTCCTTTGGGGTCCCCGACCATTTGGGCCCCGTCTTCTTCAGGATCATCTCTCTGAGGGCGACATCCCAGTCGTTTCCGTCCAGCTATAGGTCCCCATTCTTGGTAAGGATTCTGTACTTCATAATGGATGGGTCGTACTCCACGATGTTGACGTCGAGGGTTCCGCCGCCGAGGTCGAAAATCAGGCCTCTGAAGCTTGTCATAGTGTGTACGGATGTCCTCGTTGTACAGGTACGATATTGCCGCCACCGGTTCCTGGAGGACCCTGACATTCTTTTTTGGGAGCCCTGATGCGGAAGACGATGTCCTGCAGCAACCTGTTATATTTGCTGGTCATCCTCTGTCCCTAAACGATCCTCACCGGGGCAGTGATGGTGACCGCTTCTATCTTGTTGTTCCAGAATTCGCCGCTCCTGATAGCGATGGTTCCGATTTAGGAGAAGAAGATCAGGTACTGCTCGATGATCTCACCGAGGGGGTATTCCTTTCTACCACTGATGACCCTGTCCCCGAGGTTGGCCGGGTCCTCGCGGACGGTTCTCTTCGTGTAGCGTATCACGTCACCGGCGTGCTCGTATGCCTCTTTGGTCTCGCAGGCCTCACCGTAAGACCTATCCTCAGTTTCACTGTTATACATGAACGTAGAGGGCAGCTCCATCCCCGTGGTCTCCTTGATAAAGTTGGTCACTGGAATGAGCCTGCTTATGATCGCTGCGGAGGAATAGCATGTCTAGAAGTCTATTACGATTATCATCCTCTTGTACTCATACGGTCATATGTTGGCTCTATATGATTTAGAGTTGAAAAGGTGAGTTCAGGAACTTAAACTAAACCGGGCAAATCAGAATTGTTGCAGGAAGGCGACGTTTGGTCGAGGAATGCTCCGTATCCCGAAACCAAGCATCTGTTTGACGATTGAGACAGCCACTACCTAAGTTGAAGGAGATTTCAAGCCCGTAGTTGCAGAAATAGATTGTGTCGAT
>CAZXOR010000073.1:0-5671 GCA_964642395.1 uncultured Methanomassiliicoccales archaeon
GTCAGCCCGTCGAAGTGGATGAACTTGCTGCCGATGTACACGGTCGCGATGGCCGTCACCGCCATAAGGAGCGAGGAATCGAAGCCTTGTGTCTTGTACAGGATACCGAGGATCAGCATCACCACCAGGACCGCCACCCCTAGCAGCAGACCGACAATCGGGATGAACCCGAAATTGCGCTCCATCGCATCGACATCCTCCTGGCGAATGTCCATGTGCCAGAGCGTGAAGAAGGAAACCATAGCCTTCAGGGCGGAGCCGCCGGAGCCGGAACGCTCCTGAGAGTCCGCCGCCACTCCATCATTATTCATCGTCTATCACCGAATACCTTGAAATGGCAGACAGAACCGATTCCACGGTTCCTCTCGACATGTCTTGGTCAATCCCCAGGACGTTGTACATCATCCCGCCTATGAGGTCCCTGACCTCCGGATGGCCGTCCTCCGCCATGGAATCAGCCCTGTCCGCGGAAAACAGCGCCAGGTCTAGCAGCGCACGCACGCGTGGCTCGGAGAGGGTCTCCGCCATCCTCCACCTAAAGACATCTTCGGGCAAATCCGCCCCGGACATCGATTGGAGAGAGGAAACGTCATAACCCATCCTCTCCATGATCCTAAAGGGCTCTTCCCACACGGGATGCTCGCCCCTGATGGCCATCGCGCTACCCACTGCCCTCCTGACGGCCCTGGCGGCGGCTATGCCCACGTCCGACCCGGTGCCGGTGTAGATGACGCGGTCGTCGCCTATTGGACAGAACACCGCCATGGAGTCCGACGTGGTGCCTGTCTCCCTGTACCCACGGTCCCCCATAGCCGCTGACTTCCCCTCCACCAGCGGTATCATCATGTTGACCATGCCCACGTCCGTGAGGGGCACCGGGGAGAGGACGGCGATGTTTATCGTCCCAGCCATGCAGGCACCTCTGCAGTCGGACACCGCTCTGCGCTCCGGGTAATTATCTAGAGTCTCCCCCGCCACGACATGGTTGCTTAGACCCGTGGTGACCACGGCGGTGACGTCCATTCCGTTGTACGAGGCGGTCTCCACAGTGAATACCATCGAGACCTCTGCAGCAGTCATCATGCCAACGGAGTCCTCCGGGAGCCCGAAGACGTCCCTGACCATGGCAGCGTGGGTGGCTGGGTCGTCGTGATCGTAGTCCTTGGGGACCTGCATCACGAAAAACGCGCTAGACCTGCTCCTTCCGCCGTTAAGAACGGCACAGCTGAGGACATCCGCAGGTCCTTTGAGGCGGACAATACCGACTCCCAACCCGTCCACCTCCCTCGTTGTTATCGAATCTATGTAGTTCAAAAAACATCACCCCAAAAACCGAATATCGCATCCTCCAGGAACAGCTGGATGTGTATGCCCAGGACTCCGAACAGTATGATCCCCACGGGGATGAGATAGATCATCGAGGATAGTTCGATGAGTCTGCAGCAGCGCCGCACATCTTCCGTGGTCGGCATCCCGCCATCGCCTATGATATAGACGCCTCTTTTCTCCATCATTATTCCTAGGACCGTGGCTGCGGCTGTCATCGACCATCCGCTGTTGGGACTGGGTGTTTTGATGTGCTCCGCTCTGGCCGCCGGGACCGCCGCCCTCCAGTCCATCCCGAGCATCATGCCTGCGAAAGCGATGAAGTACGGCGAGACCCTAGACGTCACGAACCCCAGGACGTCGTCGAATCTCGCCGGGAAGCGGCCTAACAGAGCATACTTGTCGTTAAGGTAGCCCCACATAGCGTCCATGAGATTGGCGCATCTGAACATCACTGCTCCGGGCAGCCCGAATATTCCGAAATACAGCACCGGCGAGTAGACGCTGTCCACCAGGTTCTCGGTCACTGTCTCGCAGCAGGACGACGCAATGTGCTCGGCATCCATTCCCTTAGTGTTACGGCTGACGATCATCTGCACCTTGGAAGCTGCGTCCTCGACCCTGCCAGCATCGAGATCGGCGCATATCGGGTCGCAATGCGTCCTAAACGAGAATATGGCGAACGAGATCTTGAACAACAGCGTAGTGAGGACGATCCAGACGACCTCCCCCGCCAGCGGGGACACGGCGGAGCAGATGGCTGCCCTGAACATGGAAGTGAAGCACAGTCCGACCCCTGCGAATAAGACGAAAATCATTAGATAAGACAAGAACCCTACCGCGACTGCCCTCTTTGATCCCCTGCATTTGACGCGGCGGTCAATCGCCGCCAGGAGGTTCCCCATAAACCTGAGCGGATGGATCGAGTTGGGGACCTCACCCACGTACCTATCGATGGCCAGAGCCAAGACGACCACCAGCACAGCGTCCAGCCATGGCACCATCGGACTCACCCGTTGATCACGGAGTCCACCGCCGCGATGAACCTGCAGTTGCGTTCGCGGTCTTTGACGCTGTAACGTACATACCCAGAGAACCTGTCGCCGAAGGAAGCGCAGTCGCGGACTGTGATGCCCTAGGAGGTCATCCTCCTGTTGAAGTTCGCGGCCGACATGCCCAGCGGCTCAAGCGAGTTAAAGTAGAAGAACGAGTCGGACACCGGGCCGACGGGGAACCCGATTTGCTCCAGCGAGGAGTTCATGATCTTCGACTCCTCAGCCATGACGGCGGCAGCGTAATCCACGTAGTCCATTTTGTCCCTGAGCAGTACGGTGGCGACTGTCTGCTCGATCTGCCCCACGTTCCATGTCATGCGAACCTTCTCCATCTCAGCGATGACGTCTGGGTTGGAGAACCCGAAACCGATCCTGATGCCGGGGATCGCGAACGATTTCGTAAGGGATGACGCCACGATAAGGTTGGAGAAGCGGCAGACCATGCCGGACAGCGTGATGTCAGCGTACCCGGGCACAAGCTCCAAGAGCGTTTCGTCTAGGAAGAGCAGCGCGCCACCCTCCTCAAGCTCCCTGGCTATGCGCATCAGCTTCTCTCTGGGCTCCACCCTGCCAGTGGGATTGTTGGGATTGCATATGTATACCGCTCTGGCGCCATCGGCCGACTCTAGGAGGCGATCGGCGTTGATCCTGAAGTCATTCTCCGGCTTTAGCTCGAACGAGCGGACATTGGCCCCGACGATCCTGCATTGCTGGGCGTACTCCGCGAAAGATGGACGGGGGATCACGACTTTGGACCCGCGCTCGTGGAATGTGTTGGGAACGTTCCTTATGATGTCTGACGAGCCGGCGCCCACGGAAATGCAGTCCACGCCCACGTTGAACGTGCGGGACACGACCTCCTTGAGCTCAGTGCAGGCATCGTCTGGGTAGTGGCCGACCTCGGACACGGCCGAAGCCACGATCTCCGCCAGGTCCTCGGGGGGGCCAAACGGGTTCAAATTGTGGCTGTAGTCTTCGACATCCGACAGTTTCCACGCCTGCCCCCCATGGACCGTGCGCGGAAGCTGAGTCAGTTCAACCCTCGGAGATATGCGCCCCTTTGTCATCTCGTTTGAATCGGTCTTGTACTATAAATGCTGTCGGCTTATGGTTCCAACCATCCTAATTCCCGAACGTCTGGCTATAATGGAATTGGCGTACATGGGAATGCGCTGTGGTATGTTGGCGGACCCGTCGGGATTTGAACCCGAATCTGAGGCTCCGGAGGCCCCTATGCTGTCCAAGCTATACTACAGGTCCAAATGTGTATAGGTTTGAGAAGAATTGCGCTAGGGCAGGTTTCACCCTGGCTGGATCCTGAGTCTCCTAGTGAGAGGGTGGAGGCGAGTTGAAGATGATTGCTCTTCTTAGTTCTTGAACTCGGTATATCCGCAATTACCGCAGGATACACGGTCTTTGTGGGTAGCCATGAATACTCCGAGTCCGCACTTGGGGCAGACGGGTTTGGTCCTGACGAGCTTGTCGCCCTCGACCTGGTAAGCGTCCTTTTTCGCGACTGTCTTCTTAGATGCTGCTGCCTTTGCCATGATGATCACTCCTCGGTGAGTACTTCCTCGGCGGATGCATCGGGCTTGTCGGCCTCGATTCCGTTCCTCTTCAGAAGATACTCCCTGTCGTACTCGAGGGCGACCGCCTTGTTCTCGTAGACCTTGGCGTATCCCTTGGAGACGCCCCTGCCGTAGACGGACTCGATGCTGTCGACGACGACGCAGTCCCTCTTGGACTTGACCTGCTTGGCGACCTCCTCGGCGACGGCATTCCTGCTTGGGGTGGACTCTCCGTTATGGTCGATGGTGAAGTATACCTCGATTCTCTTCTGGAGAGAGTTCTTTTTCTGCTGGGTGATTTCCATCTTCATTCCATTTCCTCCATTTTTGCTGCGAGTTCCGCGGCCTTCTTTCTGACGGCTTCATTCGTGGTGACTGCCATCATGCATCTTCTGGGCATTCCGTAAACCACAACCGTGCCCTCCTCGGCATAAAGAAGACATGGTATCATGGCCAGGTCCTCTTCGCCGTCGACACGTATTAGGTTGAACTTCCCTCTGATGCCCCTGCGGACGGCATTGACCATCTCGACCGATATACGTCCAGCTGGGTTCTTGACAACCTCCTTCACTTCGCCTTCTACGAGTCTAGCGAAGTCTGTCATCTCTCTGCGCTCCGTGTTGCCGTCGTAGATTGACAGTAGCGGCCTCATGCCGTGCCTCCTGAACGTCAGAGATACCACGTCCCCGATGGTAATGAAATGGGTTTGAGCGTCTATGCTATCTAACTCCGCTTCGTCCATCTTTGCACCGAGGGGTTCCTTGAACTCATCCCGGAATTCTTCCGGAAGGTACAGGTCCCTTTCGAACATGCGGATCAGCGGACCTTGAGGGCATACCTGCCGTTTGCAGATATGCCCATCTTCTTTGCGATTTCAGATTTCTCGAAGTCGATGACAGCGAGGTATCCCTGCCATTCCCTGGAGGTCTGACCTCCGCAGCGGGGGCAGGTGTCGCCCTCGGTAATGAAGCTGCACTGCTTGCAGGCCCTGAGCACCGGTCCGGCCATCACTTATCGCCTCTCTTGTCTTTCTTGTGGTGGTCCTCCTCAAGCCACTGGAACTTCCCGAGCCCAGGCTAGCGCATGGTCAACCCAATCTTGCTCTCTTGCGGGTTCTTCTCGTTGAGGTCGAGGCTGACGACCCTGGCCTTAACGATATCGCCAATGGCAAGGTACCTACCGGTGTCCTTCCCGATGAGCCTCTGGTTGGCCTCGTCGATGTCTACGCGGTCGTCCATGATCTGACTTATGTGCAGGAGGCCGTCAAGAGGACCAAATCTGACGAACGCACCGAACTTGAGGATCTCAACGACCTTACCGATGATGATCTCGTTCTCCCTGGGCCTGAACACAACCTGGTCAAACTTCACGGTCTGGTAGACCGCACCGTCGCCATGGACGATGCGTCCGGGACCTTCGGCCCTAACGTTCTTGATGAGCAGTGTGAAGTTCTTGTCCTCTCCAAGGCGGCCCTCGTAGGTCTCCCAAGTGAGTTTGTCGATGACACTGTCTATGTCATCCTTCAGGTCCTTGGGCTGTATGCGTACGACCTTCTCGGCCTCGGTTAGCATGTACATGGTGGATCCTCTTGAATGAACTGTCTATAGCCACCTTCTATTTAAAGGTCAAGGTCGTTTTATTGTATTATACGCTCTCATAATTTAGGATCGAAAAGGTGAGTTCAGGAATTTAGACCAAACCAGGCAAACCAGAATTGTTGTA
>CAZXOR010000074.1:0-5626 GCA_964642395.1 uncultured Methanomassiliicoccales archaeon
CGCAGTCCTTGATGCTGGGATGGGCGTCTATGTACATCCTGGTCTTCTCGGCGAGGCTCTCCTTGATGACGTTTTTGGACATGTACCGAGCATGACCGTGCGAGTATAAGAATGTTTTAAAACCGACATATAAAATGAAAAAGGTTTGTAAACGCGACAGCCTTGTCCATCATTCTAGGCACTTGGCCAGGAGCTTCGTGAACCTATCTTTCTGTTCGTTGGTGATGATGAGCGGAGGCATAAGGCGGATGGTCCCACCGTGGGTCACGTTGATTAGGACCCCATTTTCACGGCAGTACTGCTGGGCCTTCAAAGCGGTCTCGGGGGTGTCCATCTGGATCCCGATGATCAGCCCGCATCCACGGACCTCTTTGATTTTTGGGGAGTCGACAGCCCTGAGGTCCTCCATCCACTTGGCGCCGATGTTCTTGACGCGAGGCACGATGCCATCTCTCCTCATGACGTCGATCACCACGCATCCGGCGGTGCAGACTAGGGGATTCCCGCCAAAGGTGGTCCCGTGGGTACCGGGGGCCATTACCCCAGCGATCTTGTCCGTGGAGGCGACTGCCCCGATGGGCGTCCCCCCTCCCAGGGCCTTGGCCATGGTCATCACGTCGGGGACGACGCCGTAGTTCTGGATGCCGAACCACTCGCCGGTGCGCCCGATCCCAGTCTGGACCTCGTCCACCACCATCAGGGTGCCGTTATCGGTACACAGGTCGCGGACCCCTCTGAAGAACTCCACAGAGGCGGTGTGCACCCCACTCTCGCCCTGGATGGGCTCCACGATGAGTGCTGCCACATCCCTGGTTATCATCTCCTTGACGCTCTCCAGGTCTCCGAACCTGAAGTACTCATAGGCTCCGGAGATCAGTGGTTTAAAGGACGCCTGGATGCTTTTTTGGCCAGTGGCGCCCATTGCGGCGGACGTTCTCCCATGGAACCCGTCCAGCGCGGCCATGATCTTGGTGCGCCCGGTGTAGCGGACGGCCAGCTTCAGGGCGCCCTCGTTGGCCTCGGCGCCGCTGTTGCAGAACAATGAGCGGGTGATGCCGTCGGGTGCGATGGACGCGATCCTCTTGGCCAGCTCGGCCTGCTCCTCCACATAGTAGAGGTTTGAGACGTGCGTCATCTTGGTCGTTTGTGCCTGCTCGGCTGCGACCAGGTCAGGGTGAGCGTAGCCCAAGGCGTTGACGGCGATTCCGGCCACCAAGTCCAGGTACTCTTTGCCGTCGATCCCGTGCAGATAGCATCCGCTGCCGTGGGTGAAGGACAGTGGTATGCGGTCGTAGTTCTGGAAAAGGTAACGGTCACTCTTCTTCTTGATTTTCTCAAATTCCATCTTGATCACTTCGTGATGACTGTCCCGAGGGGGACTCCCTTCTTGATGTCCGTGATTATGCTCTTGGGGTCCCTCCCGTTAACCATCCTCACTACAGACACACCGGCGAGGAGGGCCTTTCTGCAGGCCTCCACCTTAGGAATCATCCCACCGGAGATGGTTCCGTCCGCGATGAGAGCGTCCACCTCGGCCAGGGTGAGCGAGTCGACCTTGGACCCAGAGTCGGAGACGTCTAGGAGTATGCCTGGGATGTCGGTGATTGTTATTATCTCCCTGCAGGAGACCTTGGCGGCTATGCCGGCCACCATAGTATCGGCGTTGACATTGAGTATTCTGCCTTCGGCGTCCTTGCCTATGGGGTAAATGACAGGCGTGACGTTCTGCGCTAGCAGGTCTAACAGGTACTGCGAGTCGGTTCCGGAGACCTCCCCCACTAGCCCCAGGTCTACCTCCTTCTCCACGCCATCCTCGATGACGGTCATGATGGGCTTGCGGGTGCAAACAGTGCAAAAGTACCCCGGGATCCCCAGGGCCTGCACGCCGGACTCCTAGAGACAGCCGACCACCTTGGCATTAAGCCTCCTTAGGACGGCTCCGGTGACCTACAGAGAGGCTACGGCGGCCCCCCTGGCGCCGCAAACTTTTCAGGGGGGCATGCCGCGTCTCTCCATGTCCCCGGAGATCTCGGGGCCGCCGCCGTGGACCAGGATGATCCGGTCTCCTCCGCGGATGAGCTCGGCTATCTCCGCAGAGAGGCGCATCAGGTTGTTCCTCCCGCGAATCGCATTTCCACCGAACTTGATGACGTAGATGTCGTCCATCGGGCTCAACTCGCGTACTCCGCGTTGATGCGCACGTAGTCGTATGTGAGATCGCACCCCCAGCCAGCGGCGGACTCTTCCCCGACTCCCAGGTCCACGAGGATTGTGATCTCCTTGTTGTCCATGGCCATACGTACCACCTCGACGGCGCGCTCGTCCTGAAAAATGGGCGCCCCGGAGTCCAGGATGGGGACGTCCATGTCGCCCCCCTTGATGGTCAGGCGAACCTAGTTCAGATCGAATTTGCATCCGCACTTCCCGATGGCCATCATGAGGCGCCCGTAATTGGGGTCGGACCCAAAGATAGCGGTCTTCACTAGTGGGGAGTTGATGATCCCTTTGACCGCCCTACGCGCGTCCTCCTTGGTCTCGGCGCCGGTGACTTGGACTTCGATCAGCTTGGTGGCCCCCTCTCCATCTTTGGCGAGAATGCGGGCGATCGTGGTCATTACGGTGCGGAGGGCGGCGGCAAACTCAGGGTCGTTGTCCGCGGGCTTGGAGTTGGACATGCCGTTGGCCAGGAGGATGACGGTATCGTTGGTGGACTGGTCGCTGTCGACGGAGACCATGTTCACGGTGTCGTCTAGGATGGACTGCCACGTGTCGGCGAAGTCTGGGCCCAGGGTGGCATCGGTGGTGAGTACAGTGAGTGTCGTTCCGTGGAGTACCTTTACATGGGGTTCGATCATGCCGCTACCTTTGGAGACGCCAGCTATGTATACCAGGGTGCCGTCACCTAAGCGGGCACGGACCGCGCACTCCTTCTTGATGGTGTCCGTGGTCATCATGGCCTCGGCCAGCAGGTTGTCCGATTCGCGGCCGATGTCCAGGGTGCGCACGGCGCGGAATATCCCGTAACGGATCTTGTGCATGTCCAGGAAGCGTCCGATGAGCCCCGTAGACATGACACCGACCTCCTTTGGGTCTATGTTCAGCTCGGCGGCGACTGCTTGCTTCATGGAGTACACATCCTCTATGCCGCGGTGCCCGGTAAGCGCGTTGGCGTTGCCGCTATTCACCACGACCGCCGAAAGGGTCTGAGAATTTTCTTTCATCATCACTTGTACCGGCGCGGCCTTGACGTTGTTACTCGTGAACGCACAATAGGCCCTGGCAGGTACCTCCGAGTACACCATGCCCAGGTCCAGTGAGCGGTACTTGACGCCGCTGTGGACACCTGTGGCCTTAAATCCATGCGGGGTTGTGACCCCTCCGTTTATAATCTCTATCATATTATACCCCCAGCCCGGGCATGTCCAGTCCGGCGCTCTCATCTAAGTTCAACATCAGGTTCATGCACTGCACCGCTTGCCCCGCGGCCCCTTTCACCAGGTTGTCCACCACCCCAAAGGCAACGACCTTGTCGCCAATCAAATGTGATGCTACTTGGGCGTGGTTGGAGCCTACCACAGCGCGAATCGACGGTTCCCTCACGTAGTGGACGAAGCGCTCGTCTCCGTACTGTCTGCGGTAGATGGCGTCGATGTCCTCCTGGGAGGCGCCGTCCTTCAGCCTGAAGTAGCATGAGGAGAGGATCCCGCGCACGATGGGGATCAGCTGCGGCACGAAAATGACTTCCATATGCGTACCGGCGAAGCGGTCCACAGCCATCTTCACTTCCGGTGCGTGCCTATGGGAGCCTACGTTGTAGGGGATGATCGACTCCCCGCATGTGGAGTGGTGCGTGCGCTAGCTGGGGACCATGCCGGCCCCCGACGTCCCCGATTTGGCGTCGAGTATGATATCCTCCTCCACCAGACCGGACTTCAGTAGGGGGGCGCAGGCCAGAATGATGGACGTGGCATAACACCCTGGGTTGGCCACCAGATCCGTGCCGCGGATCTTGTCGCGGAAGAACTCGGGAAAGCCGTAGACCGCTCTCTGAAGGTTCTCCGTGTCGGTATGGACGTGACCGTACCACCTTTCATAGGTGAGGACGTCATGGAACCTGTAGTCTCCGGAAAGGTCCACAGCCTTAATGCCCCTTTCCAGGAGCCCCGGGATCTCGTTCATGGCTACGCCGTGGGGTGTCGCCACGAAGACCAGGTCTAGATCGTCGGTGTCACCGATTCTCTCGGTGAAGTCAATGTCCACGTACCCTTGTAAGAACTGATGGACGTCAGACACCCTCGACCCAGCGTTCTGACGGGAGGTCATCGCCGCGACCTCCACATCGGGATGTGTGCTCAGAATGCGGGCCAACTCCCCACCGGCGTACCCCGTGCCTCCGATGATTCCTATCCTAGTCATATCCGACACTAAACGTGATCACTGCCCAACTGTTGAAAAAGATATTGTTCGATTTTAAACACATGTCTTGTTTCGCGTTCTGGTGAAGACGGTTTGGCTCCCAAGTAACTGGCATGTGATCGTGGGAACATTGGGAAACCCGCTGGAATTCCTAGCGGGACGGTCGCCAAAAGACCTGACAGGCCGTGTCCACCCCTCATCAGGACGCCTCCGCCGTCCTCCAGTGGTCGAGTATCCAGATCAGCGCCATGGAGTCCACCGTCAGGATGATCCCCAGCGTTATCAGATGGGACAGGACCTCGCTGAACAGAAGCACCCCGAAAATGGCCGTGACGGGGGGCTCCCCGCAGGCTGTTAAGATCGGCGTGGTCCCAGCCTTAATCCTCACCATGGAAGTGGTGTACAATACGTACAGCAGGAAGGACACCACAACGGTATGCGGAGCAGGTCCCAAATCCATCCCAGGATATCCGCCGAGTATCCAACAATTAACCCCATGTCGGAGAACGGGATTAGCATGACCGTGGACAAGAGCAGGCAGTAGAACAGCAAAGTGTACACTGAGTGCCCTTTGGACCCGGCCTTCTTGGATAGGATCCAGTACAGTGTGTAGAACATCGCTGAGACCAGGTCAGCGCCTACCTCGGCAAGCGACAGCGTCCCCCCCCCCCCTCAACCATGCTGTTTAGTAGAACGCACCCTGCGATGCTAATAGCCACGCAGACCAGCTTCTTGAGATTATCCTCTCACCAAATACCGTCTTGCTATCGCTAGAATGAACACCGGTGACATGCTTAACAGGACAGTCGCTAGGAATAGGGACACCTCGTTCACCGACGCTGTGTAGACCACATTGAGCCCAAACATCGACAGCGTGCAGGCAAGAAAGAGCCAGATGTTCCTTGGTCTGAATCTAAACAGCGAGCAGTAGGCAGCTAGGATCAAGACAAGCATCATGACCAGGAACACTCTGGACAGGATTATCGTTGTCCTATTTATGCCCCAGTTGGACAGGGTGCGGACGAACACTTCTATTACCCCCCATATGACGCCCGACAAGATGGGCAGGATGAGCAGAGCCGACCTCATGCTGGTGCCGCGACAACCAGTATTATGATGGTTAACCGATGACATCTAGACTCTCGCGCCCCTCTATATGATTCAGGGCTGAAACTTGAATAACCAGAAATTGAGTTGGATTGATTTATGG
>CAZXOR010000075.1:0-5596 GCA_964642395.1 uncultured Methanomassiliicoccales archaeon
GGTGATGCCGCACTTTCTCAAAACTTTGTCACCCTCGGGCATTGACGAACGCCCAGTATGTCGTGGGATTCATATGCCATAAATCAATCCAACTCAACTCCTGGTTATTAAAGTTTTAACCCTGAGTCATACAGAAGGGTTTGCAATAGCTGACACTATGCGAACACTCTTCAAAAAGCTCTCAGAATTCCACACGGGTCGATTTTTAAGGAGTGACGGTGATGGTGCTCTGGTCGGGATTCGAACCCGAGTGTCAGCCTCGAAAGGGCTGAATGATTGGCCGCTACACTACCAGAGCGTAAACGGAGCCATCGCAACCTCATTTATAATGGTTGCTGTGTCCCGACCGGCTGATGGCTGTAGCATCGTCCGTAAATTGTCCCTGCCCAATCTTTTTTATACCATCCCTTTAATGGCACGGGGTATCGGAGTGAGAACCATGGCCGACAATGAACCGCTTGAAAGCCCGGATGAGGACGTAACACGCGTGCGTCTGCCCAATATCAAGGAAGGTGAGGTGTTCGGGATAGCGGACCAGCTTCTCGGCGCCTCCAAGATCAAGGTCATGTGTGAGGACGGAGTCTCCCGCGTGGGACGCATCCCCGGCAAGATCAAGAAAAGGATGTGGATCAGAGAGGGCGATCTCCTGATCATCTCGGTGTGGGACTTCCAGCCCGACAAATGCGACGTTAAGTTCAGGTACACGAAGACCCAGGCCATCAATCTCAGCAAGAGGGGCAAGGTCCCGAAGAACCTTGACATATTCTGAAAGGGACCCGCATGATCTCCTATGAGGAGGCGTACGCATACCTCGAGAGGCATGTTGACGCCCTGAAAACCAACTGCACCGGCAACGAGCGCCAGACGAATGCGGAGGTCTTCGACAGGAAGACCCTCTTGACCATATACGACATGATGACCGTGGGGTGCATTGATCAGGTCCACTACCCAGTCTCCACCGGCAAAGAGGGCAATGTCTTCTACGCTACCGACGAGGACGGCGATGGGATAGCTCTCAAGATCTTTCGCACCTCCACCTCTACTTTCAAGAGGGTAGCCAAGTACGTGGAGGGCGACCCCAGGTTCAAAGGGGTCACCGGTAACAGATGGAAGATGATTTACGCCTGGGTCAATAAGGAGTTCAGGAATTTGACGAGGTACAGCGAAGCCGGGATACCCGTGCCGGAGCCTATCACGTTCTCCCAGAACTGCCTGCTCATGGAGTACATCGGCGATGAGACCGGCCCGGCCCCCCGGCTCAAGGACGTCGTCCTGGAGGACCCAACGAAGACCTACAACGAGGTCGTGTCCTTCATCATTTACGGCTGGCAGGAGGCGCACCTAGTCCACGGGGACCTCAGTGAGTACAATATCCTTATGCGGGACGGCCAGCCCATCATGATAGACGTGGGTCAGGCCATGATTAGTGACCACTACAACGCCAAGGAGCTGCTAGAGAGGGACATCAGGAATATCAACGTGTTCTTCAGGAAGAGGAACGCCGACGTCATCGACGACAAAGTGGTCTTCGAGGAGACCGTCAACGGGAAGGATGACGAGAGGAGGACGAGGAATGAGATCCATAAGGATCCCCGCCGACAGGGTGGGGACGCTCATCGGCAAGAACGGGGAGACTAAGAAGACTCTCCAGGATATCTCCGGCATAAGGCTGGACATCGACACGGAGGAGGGAGAGGTCGTCATCCACGACGACGTGGAGCTGGAGGACCCCGTCATGGCATTGAAGATCCAGGACGTCGTGAAGGCCGTCGGCAGGGGGTTCAACCCCGATAAGGCCATGAGGCTGTTCAACGACGATGAGTACCTGGATGTCGTGGACCTGAAAGAGTTTGTGGGCGACAAGAGCAACCAGATTACCAGGATCAGGGGCAGGCTCATCGGGACGGACGGGAAGACCCGCAAGATTATCGAGGACTTGACCGGTTGCGACATGGTGATCTACGGCAACACGGTGTCGCTGATTGGCAATTTCATCAGTCTCCCCGTGGCGAAGCACGCCGTGGAGCTCATTCTCCAGGGCAGCGAGCATTTCACGGTGTACCACTATCTGGAGAGTCAGCGCCCAAGGCTCAGGATAGTCGAGATGGGCTTCGACCTCTGAGGTGATTCCATGGAGGAGTGGATCCACGCAAACTATGACAAGGCGAGGACCCTGGCCGAGTCCGGTCTGTGCGACCATTGCCTGGGCCGCATGTTCGGAAAGATCGGGACCGGCACCACCAACGAGAACAGAGGCCGCGACATCCGTGAGACCTTGGCCGAGGATAGGATCGACGCCCCCGCGGCGAAATTCTGTCCCCTTTGCGAGAACGTCTTCGATATGCTGAACTGGTTCGCCGACGCTGCCGTAGAGAGCATCTCTGGTATCGAGTCCGACAACTTTCTCATAGGCACCAGGGTGGAGCCGGAGATCGTGAAGCGGGAGAGGGAGCTGTGGGAGGAGTATGGCCTGAAGGAGGCCGAACCTATCAAGGCCGAGCTCAACCGCGAGATTGGGAAGATCGTCCTGCCCAGGATGCACCGTCCCGTGGAGTTCAGGAACCCCCAGGTGGTGGCGTGCGTAGACACCAGGTTCGCGGACGTGTCCGTGGACATAGCTCCCATATTCATCGCCGGGTGCTACAACAAGTTCAGCCGCAAGATCCCCCAGACGATATGGCTCTGCAGGATCTGCCATGGGAAGGGGTGCGACCACTGTCACAGCAAGGGCAAAATGTACGAAACCTCCGTGCAGGAGATCATCGGCGACGTCGCCCTGGAGATGACCGGAGGGAAGAAGCACTTCTTCCACGGCATGGGCAGGGAGGACATCGATGCCCGCATGCTCGGCGACGGGAGGCCGTTCGTGTTGGAGATCAGCAGCCCGATGGTCAGGAGCATTGACCTTGACGAGCTCAAGAGGAGGTCCGACAACGAGCTAGCGGCGTTCAACGACCTCCATTACGTCCAGCGCGAGGCGGTGGAGAGGTACAAGGAGGCGGCCGCCGACAAGGTGTACCGTGTGCACGTGCTCGTGGATGGTAAAGTTAATAAAGAGGTAGTAAATGAGGTTGCTTTATCATTCAAGAACGCCAATATAGATCAGAGGACTCCACGTCGTGTCGAGCATAGAAGGGCAGACCTGGTCAGAAGGAGGATGATCCACTGGATCAAGGCAGATACGATAACTGAGGACTCGTTCGATCTCGAGCTTGAAACCGATTCGGGCACCTATGTGAAGGAGTTCGTGTCCGGCGACGACGGGCGCAGCACCCCGAGCTTCTCAGAGAGGCTCGGTGTTCAATGCTGCGTTGAGACCCTTGATGTGTTGGCGATCAACTATCACGAACCATGAGGGATTGAAATGCAAAGATCCAGAGGAACAAGGACGAAGACCCGCGATGTCCTTAAAAAGAAGGCAAGGGCACGCGGGCTGTCGCCCATCACGAAAGGGTTCCAGACATTTGAAGCTGGGGAGAAGGTTAACATTGTTATCAACCCCAGCATCCACAAGGGCATGCCCTTCTCCAGGTTCCACGGGCTCACTGGAATCGTCATCGGAGCTAGGGGCAGCGCATACGAGGTCAGCGTCAAGGACGGCAACAAGACCAAGATCATCGTCGCCCGCCCTGAGCACCTCGTAAGGAACGTCAAATGAGAAGGGTGAACGGACATGTCTGAGCAGTACGTCACACTGGCTGAAGTAAGGGATCTCATCGAAGCAGAGGCGGAAATTAGAGGATATGACGAGCTCCCCCAGTCGCAGAAGGCCGCGCTAGACCATGCCCGGACGGTATGCAGCATCTCCCTCGACCAGGCCAACGCGATCATCGACGAGGTCAAGCAGATCGATGTCGTCAGTGACTCGGTTGCCCTGAAAATTGCAGACCTCCTCCCTAGATACTCAGAGGACGTCCGTGCCATCTTTTCCAAAGAGAGGGTCACCCTTGAGCCGGCGCAGATCCAGCAAATTCTTGACATAGTCGAGAAGCACCTTTGACAGGAGGGGACCCCCGTGGAAGACTACGCATACATTTTGGACTACCTGGCACAGGGGGCCTCAGGCGGGGGCTACTCCAAGAGGGAGCCCGTGTGCTACGCGATAGGGGACGAGGAGTTCAAGCTTTTCGAGCTCGTCCCCAAGGCGGGCGTCCAGGTGAACATCGGCGTTAAGACCTACATCGGCAAAGATTCTGCAGAGGTCAAGCGCGACGTCATCGATCATGTGAAGAGGCGCATCAACTACAACGACCTCACCAACAACGCTCAGACGGAGCTCGATTATGCCGTGAGCGATATTGTGTTCGCCAAGCAGGATAGGTTCATCAAGTTCTTCAACGAGGCCGAGGGTATCAGCATGCGCAAGCACATGCTGGAGGAGCTTCCCGGACTCGGCAAGAAGTCCATGAACGCTATCCTCGACGAGAGAAAAAAGGGGCTGTTCAAGGATTTCGCAGACCTGTCCGAGAGGACTGGCATCAAGAGCCCCGAGAAGCTTATTGTGGCCCGCATCCTGCTGGAGATCTCCAACCCGGATAGGAAGCGCTACCTGTTTGTCTCCAGATGATGGACACCAGCCGACTGATAGCCGAGACTGAAATCATCCCCAGAAAGAGCAGGGGGCAGAACTTCCTTACAGACGGCAGGGTGGCCGACAGACACGTCTCCTATGCAGGGATGCGCGAGGGGGACCGCGTTTTGGAGGTCGGTCCGGGCTTCGGGATACTCACAGAAAGGGTCCTTGGACTTCCATGCACCCTCACCTGCATCGAGTTGGATGATATCCTCGCCGACTACATTGGAAAGACCTATGGCGACAGACTGAAACTGATCCGTGGTGATGCCGTGAAGGTCCCGTTCCCAGAGTTTGACGTTTTCATCAGCAACCTCCCCTACAGCGTCTCCACGCCGGTGATCTTCAAGCTCCTGGACCATAGTTTCAGAACGGCTGTGGTTATGGTGCAGAGGGAGTTCGCGAACCGCATGGTCGCCGATGTGGGCAGTCCTGAGTACTCCAGGCTCACCGTCAACCTGTTCTACCGCGCCGACTGCGAGATCATGGAGACCGTCCCGGCATCGAGGTTCAACCCCCGCCCTAAGGTGGACTCCTAGCTGGTTAGGATCATTCCCCGCAAGGCACCCTTTGATATCCTTGACGAAAGGACGTTCTTTAGGGTTACCGAGGTGGCTTTCAATCACCGCAGGAAAAAGATCGGCACGTCCCTGAAGGCGGCCGGGATAATTCGTCCGGGGGACGATGTCCCGTATCTAGACGACAGGATCGAGGACCTCCGTCCGGTCGAAATCGCCGAGATCGTTGACGCTGTATTCACCGCCAGAAGGGGAGATTGCTGAGCAGCATCCTGTCGAATTTATCTGTCTCTACCGCCAAGATTGAAATACAATATGTTGCATAATCAGCCCCAAGGCGAGGAAGACAAAGATCACGGGAGGACGTGTTAAACGCTACGTGCTGTTCTTTATCTCGAGTTTGTCAGTTGATACCTGTACGCACACATGTACGCGCTCGTGTGTACACGCCGTACATGTGTGCGTACAGGTATCAACTGACAAACTCGAGATACAGGCCACCTGC
>CAZXOR010000076.1:0-1643 GCA_964642395.1 uncultured Methanomassiliicoccales archaeon
CGATGATATCTCGACTCCATGACGAAAGCCTTCGCCGCACGGGCCGGCATCCACCAGAAAATAATCGGGACGATTAGTGACTCACACACGCACATGCGTGAGTCCCCGTACATGCGCACATACTACTGAGTACAAATGACAAACTCAGGATAAAAAACCATTACAAGGGAATCTGTTCCATCCTGGCTCTTTGCACGGAACAGAATTTGTCCGATAGTAGGGAAAGGATCGTCTCCGGCTCCGATCCCGGGGAAGGTTTGAGGGCCACTCGCTTGGCGGCATGATAAATGGTTCAGAGATGCGGTTTGTAGACGAACTTCTCGATGTCTTTCTCTCTGCCGGTCTCTGTGCATTTCAGCAGCTAGGCCATGTTCTGGGCGAGGGTGCGCATGGTCTGCAGCCCTTCCTTGTTCCTGCGCATGTCGTCTAGTGTGAATCCGTGGACCTGGTTTCAGTACCAGGAGGGAACCAATGGTATGTTGCATACAGTGAAGTGTTTGTTCAGACGGTTGAAGGCCGCGGACGCCCCTAGTTTCCTGGCTATGTGGTCCGCGTTGGAGTAGAATAGCCTATCTGCGAACGTGCACATCTGGCCCGAGGGCCTGGCGTAATAAACCGGCGACCTAAGGACGATGGAGTTGAACTCGTCCAGCTTCTCGGCTAGCTCGTTAACCTCGTCCTGATCAAGTATCTGCCCTTTTTGGCGCAGTATTCGTAGTTTCTGCAGTCCGAGACGTCGTTCTTTACGTGGTAGATCTTGCTCTCCACACCCTCCTTCTCCAGGGTGGTGGCGATCTTCGGCGCGGTGTATGTGCAGCTCTTGGCTTTAGATCTCCCGTTTATCAATAGTGCCTTCGACATAGTATCACATCTATGCCACGAGGGCTCTTGCCTCATAGAAGTCTTCGTGACCTCAATGTCGCCGGCCATAACTCCACCGCAAAGCACCCTCCCGCGGTCAATCAATCCCGGATGACGGACCAGGTTGTCGTAGTAGTATATGGCCTCGTAGAATTTGTCGCCCTCGGCGACCATGAGAATGGCACACTCCTTCCTCTGGTTGGCGTAGTCCAGGTCGTATTCGGCCATGGCGAACAACCTGTCGAATGCGGTTCTGAGCTGCTCGCTCAAGCTCCAGTAGTACAACGGAGACGTCAGGACGATGATGTCCGCCGCCCTGTAGGGGGTAAACCTTGTCCATCCCGTCACACTGGACGCAGGGGTGCTTCAGGTTCTTCCCGCCCCTGAAGCATCCCATACCTCTTTAGATGTCCATTCTACGCAGGAAGAATTCCGTGATGGCGTTGCCTGCCTCCTCCGCTCCCTTCATGACCGCTTTTACTAGGACCGAGGTGTTGCCCTTCCGCTTCAGAATCCAGTTCAGCACGACTATCCTCTTCCCCATGATGCCGACCTCTTCTCTAGGACTCCCGTCTCAGCCCCTTTTGATGATGTCAGAGTTCTGGTTGTAGACCTTTGCCACATACATTCACACGCCGTCCATTTTGATAATCATCAGGTAGTCGCTGAAGTTGATGTGGCCTCCCCAGTTGCCCTTCAGAACGTGGACGATGATCACGGTCTTCTCTATGTCAATGACGTCGATTCTGGCACTGTAACCGGGGTCGATGCTCACAGTGTCG
>CAZXOR010000076.1:1743-5588 GCA_964642395.1 uncultured Methanomassiliicoccales archaeon
TTTGTGGGGGCGATGTTGCCTGAGCTGACGCTTTCCACGAACTTCTTTGCCACTTTCTCGACCGCATAGTACTCGCTCATGTTTACTCTCATTTTTTCACCTTAGAAGCGGCCGGTCGCTTCAGAGAGTACACGTCCAGAGAGGTTATAAGTTGAGCACTTTCGGGTATTTCATGTACTTACCGCGAGTGAAGTATCTGATGGACCCTCACGCTTCACTAAATGAAGTATAATGGGTTTTTGAACAGGGAGGCCATAACGCATACGGTAATATGGTTCAGTGCAGCATCGTGGATGCGGACATAGACACCACAGGATTCAGTTACACCTTGTCGATCATTAATGGGAAGTACAAGATGTTCATCCTGTACGCGCTCACGGAGTTCGGCATCATGCGCTTCAACGAACTTAAGAGCTATATCAAGGAGATATCCTTCAAGACTCTCAGCGCTAATCTGAAGGAATTAGAGGCGGATGGGCTGGTCCACAGGGAGGAGTGCCCCAAGGTCCCGTCCAGGGTGGAGTATTCGCTCACCGAGACCGGTAGGTCTTTGATCCCTATCCTGGACTCCATGTGCGAGTGGGAGGACGTCCACCGCGGGTGACCCAATGCCGGTGACCACGTTCTGGGACCTGGAGCGGTTCAGACGCTGCCCGTACGCATTCATGGTCGATAGAAAGGGCGGCGGGCACACAATCACCGTGACGGAGTGCATGAGGATGTCCGTACACGATGCTGTCCTGTACGCCGACCAGAGGCGGATGATGAGAGGACAAGTGGAGAGGGACGACGTTCTGTCCGTGTTCTGGGACTCATGGGACAGACATTTCCCCGACGTCTACCCCCAAACGGCGGAGGTCCGCAACATGATACGCTTCGGGGAGAGGTGTGTTGACGGTTATATGTCCGCCCTGCCCAGGCGTTCCGCCGAAGAAATTGTCGCAGTGGGGCTCAGTGGCACCGTTGCGCTGCCGGACGGAACAGAGGTCCTGGTACCCATCGATATAGTCTATGGGAGCGGGAGAACCGCCGTTGTTTGCAGGTACGTGTGCGATCCCGGGCTGAAGTCGTCGAAGGAGCTGGCTGTTAACGTCGAGATGAGACTGTGCGCCCTGTGGGTGCTGGAGAACCTTAGGGAGTACGATCGTGTCAAGCTCCGTTGGGAGTTTCTGGGGTCCAAGGTCTCCTCAGAGTGTACCGCCAACGTAAACGACTTGCGCGCGGCCAGGTCGGAAGTGGCGACGGCCGTGGCTGACCTGTCCGACGAGGATGTCCTGCCCAGGGAGACTGAGTATTGCTCCGAATGCCCCCACATGTCCTCCTGCCCCAGGTACCTTCACGAGCTGTCTCTGAAAGCAGACGCCATGATAATGGGTGATGACGACGGGGTTAGACTGGTGGACGAGTACGCCGAGCTGCAGGAGAAAATCGACGCTCTTCGCCGCAGGTAGGCGACGCTGGAGACCCAACAGAAGGCCGTGGCTGACCTCATGGTGAAGTATGCGGACGAGAAGGGGTTCATGGCGCTGACCGGTACTGGGGCAAAGGCGCTGATCCGCCATGAGAAGAAGGTGGAGCTGCCGGAGGACAAAACGGAAGTCATCGCCCGGCTCAGGGACACTGGCGAGTATGACGCGATTAGCATGGTCAATTACTCCCGCCTGCGCTCGGACATTGCCAAGGGGAAGGCCGACCCGGAGATCGTCCGGATGGCCACGGTGACGGACGTGGGCAAGGTGTACCTCCGCCGCAGGTCCGACAGGGATTGAACACCTGAAACTGGAGCCAATACCAACTTAAGTACGGGCCAGATGTCTTAATCAGCATCCGATCTAACAATGGTCCGAAAGAGAATGATCATCATGGCAAGGGAGTTCATCGCGTTCTTCTTCAGGACCGGCGAGAACTACCTATCCGCTCGTACAAGTGCATTGACATTGAGAACACCAAGGTGATCGCAGGGATGAACCGTGATATCACCGGGGCCGACATGTTCAGAATCGAGATGGCGGAGCCCTATTCCGACGTCTACGACGAGTGCATCGCCCAAGCCAAGGGGACCAGAGGAGCAAAGGCCGTTCAGAGTTGAGGTCGTGCATCGATGGCATCAATGTGTACAACACCATCTACCTGGGCTACTCGAATTACTGGGGCACCATGCCTATGGCGGTGTTCACTTCTTGGAAAAGTACGACTTCTCCGGCAAAGGTCATCAGGCCGTTCTGCACCCAGAAGAGCAGTGGTTTCGAGAGCAGCTTGTCCGATTCGAAGAGGGAGTGTCCCGACTCCTAAGTCGGCGGGGCCTGTCCACCCAGGGCGGGTCGGTGAACGGCGCTCGCAAGCAGGTCGAGAAATGGGTGAGGGGCCGACCGGCATAATCCTGACTTAATGGGACAGACCTCCCCCATCCTTTCTTAGATAGGGATTTGTCGAATCAATCGCTGGGCATTCTCATGTAGATAATAGTAATTGAAGGGAGCCCCCATCTCAAGGGGGCGTTGAGCACAATCGCATTCAGGTTCGTCGAGGGGGCCACCAAGGCCGGGCAACGGTGAACGTGGTTGAGGTTGTCCGCCTGAAGGTGGGCGGCTGCTACGCCTACAACGCATGCGGTGCGTCCGGGTCATGCACACAGAATGACGATATTGCCGGCATTTATTCCAAGATCATGGCCTCAGACACGGTCGTCCTCGTCACGCTGGTGTACTTCTGCGGGTTCACGTCCCAGCTCAAGACGGTCATCAACAGGTTCTACAGCTTCAGCACCAACCTCAGGACACGCAACCTGAAGGTCATACTCATCGCGGCGTTTGCCGACAAGGAGAACTGGACGACGAACGCGACTCCGTGGCATTGATGTCCTCGTCGAAATACATAGACGGAGCTTACCAGTTCGGGAAGTCACTCTGAGCCCGCATTGGGGTCTAAATGGGCAAACATCCTCCAAGCCATGCCCATCATCAGAAATTCGCCGAACACGTACAGGGCAATCATCGCGTAAATGATGGCCTCGAACGACACCGTACAAACAACAGCATAGACACACAGCTTCAGAATCCCCCACGAGAGGTATAGAGCCATCGACCGACCCGACCTCTTTATGGACTGCATCATGGCGGAACCCAGCCCCATAATGGCGCTGAAGGGCATTAGGAACGCAGATATCCTGAGGACCACACGAACTCCGACCTCAGCTACTGCATCCATCATTGTATATCAACAGAGACATCAGTGAGTTGGTGAAGATGAACATCAGCACTCTCAGAGTCGTGGAGCAGGCCAGCACGACTTTTAGCGTGTAAACATACGCGTCCCGCATCTTCGACTTGTCCGAGCACCCGTAGACGGCAGATACCATAGGGACCATAGCGTTCCCCATGGTCGATGCGAGAAGGTTCACCAGGGAGATGTATCTTTACGGGTAGTTGTATAGCATCACGGCCGTGATCCTTCCTGAGATCACCAAGAACATATGCCGGACAATGTCAGAGACGTTGGAAATCAGCGACTCTACTGACCTGGGAGCAACCATCTCGGAGACCTCCCTGATATCGACGGCCATCCAGGGTCTGGAGAAAGAGATCCTGATCGCGGCCCTGCCCCTAGCGTACTAGCTTAGGCGCAAGAGAACACTGCCTCGTTAAAAATTGACCCGTGCATTCATATTTGCGATAAATCGAACAACACGGGCCAAGTGATAATCCCGGTTTTTTTTGATAAAGAACCGACGGTCTGTCGATCGTTTGCTCGCGACAGGAGTATACGGAAATGGAACTGCCCGACGTAGCATCAGAAGTTTCCCTTATCACGGTATTAAGCCCTCATCTTGAGGCGCCTTCTTCGGA
>CAZXOR010000077.1:0-5585 GCA_964642395.1 uncultured Methanomassiliicoccales archaeon
CTTCTCGTCCCGGAGGATGATGATCTCTCGACTCCATGACGAAGGCATGCTTCGCTGCACGGACTGACATTTGCCTGAAGATGATCGGGGCAGTCAGCGACTCGCGCATGTGCGTGCACGTTACTGAGTACAAATGACAAACTCAAGATGTAGAGGAGCGCCATATTGGACAAGTCTATCTTGTCCAGAGCCTGGTTGACCCTGTACATGATGATGTCCCAAGTCATGCACAATCTGATCTAATACAACTCAATGGTCCTGTTTACAGAGTTGTCGAATAGCGTGAAGAACTCCCTTTCCAGCATCTTTGTGTATGATACGCATGGCCTGGCCCATGGGACGGGTATCTACAGATGCCTGTTACAGGTCTCGCACCTGGTATGCAAATAACTTCCTCTCGTACTGATGCACCCTGTAGAGTGCCCCGCACACGGGGCACTCGTACATCCGGTGTTCAACATCCACGATCAGGTACAATTTTTTCGTGACCGGATTGTCATGATAACTCTCCAAATCGTAGTCGCTTATCCTTAACTCGTGTAGAACCACTGATTCTTGATCCCGGTGAAGATGTTGATGAGTTCATCCAAATTCCGCCGAAGTACGTTTGAATCTCTGCGCTAGTGTTATCTATAGTGGTACGATTGTGCGAAATGCAATATACATCCTGAAAATCTACATCTTTGGTGATGCTACGCTTTTTTAAAACTTTGTCACTCTTCGGACATTGGACGAACGCTTTGTATATCACAGAATTCACATGTCATAAGTCAATTTAACTTAATTCCTGGTTATTCAAGTTTCAACCCTGAATTATATAGAGGGACCGTACCCCGTTCTTGTGGCCGACAGGGCCCGGAGAGACCCCCCCCCCCCAATCAATCGCCCATCCGAGCTTTCGGCAGTGAATTCCGCATAGCCAGTGGCGTGAACGAAGCGTCTTTAATGAGAGGTCGGAAAATGACTCTGTCACTGAAATCACAAATCAATACAGTTAACTCCAGATTCCTTTCCTCCAGCGGCACTCCGTCAACAAATCCGGAGAATATGACCGAATCTGTCAGGATTTCCGAGCCGATTCCGTTAACTATCCCGAAAAACAGGACAATCCGACCCCTCAGGGCATCTGAACAGGGAGATGGTAGACCTGCTGCCAATCAGCCCGCTTCAACCTCTAACTGCGAAACCTATTAAATTTGGGTCAGTTCCACACTCCCACGAGAATGCCCACACGCGGAAAGTACGCGCTCCACATCATTTTCGACATCGCCATGAACAACAACGGGGCACTCGTCTCCCTCAAGGACGTCTCCACCCGACAATAAATCTCCCAGAATTACATGGAGCAGATAGCCTCCGCCCTCATCCGTGCAGTGTACCTGCACAGTATCCAAAGATCCCACGACGAATACCAGATGGTCGGCAACCCAGAGAACGTCAGCGTCTGCGACGTCCTGGCTGCTATAGACGGACCTCTCCACCTAGCCACATGTGACGGTTGTCCCCGGTTAGAGGACTGCCTGACCGCCCCCTGTGGAAGAACATCGAGGAGTCCGCCCTCCAGGTAGTGTACGGCATCTCTCTCCAGAGCCTGATCGGTGTCGGCGCCCATATCGTAGACTGCCCCATCATGACCGGCCTGGACACGGCGGAGTGTTCCACCGTCCAGAAATACGTCATCCCGGACCGCTCCGCGGGCATGATGATCATAACCTCCAGGAGCATCCTAGAAAGTACTTCGCCAATACCGGGTATGCGCTGTTCGACCAGACCGCCGAGTTAACCGATGTGGAGTCCTCCGAGAAGATAGAGTTCACTGTGTTGGGAGCCGACGACATAGACAGGCTACACGCCTTCTCTCGGATCTCCTGTCCATAAGGACTACAATGGCATCGTCCCGAAGGAGTTCAACGTTCGGTTCGATGGGAACAAGGTCCACTGTCTTGCCCGTGGCAAAGCACCAGACCTCTTCGTGTACAGGCTCGGATGCGAGGTCTGGGGCGTTGACCGTGGCATGATTGAAATCGATGGAGACGACCCGTCGGTGATCGTGGTCTTCGACCTATGAGACCGGGCATCGGATCGGCGACTTATGGCGAGGATCATGGCACATAGTATAGCGCGTCGTCCACAACGACCACCTTAACCGTCTCGCCAATGTTCGCGCCTTCCGAGATCCTGAGATCCACGGTGGAGTAGTTGTCAGGGTTCAGAACCTGTATCTCCGAGTCGGACCTGCTGACCACGGTGGCCTCCTTCAGGTCGGCAGACCTGGCGTAAAGCTTGATGTCGACCATGTCCGCCTTGTGGACCGCCCTTTCGCTGAAGTCCATCAGGTCCATGACCCTGCCTCCATTCCCGTTGACTCTGGTCAGTCTATAGTGACGGCCCTGAAACACGACCACGTCCCCCACATGGTACTCGGGTAGTCTCACCAGGTATGTGATCCTATACATGTCCTGTCCATCGGTTGTCTGACCGACGAGCTTGGAAGACTCCTTAGTCTCTGCACAGTAGTGATCGGCCAGCTTTCTAGCCAAGCTCTTCCCCATAGACATGGACGAGAGGTACACGTCCACACCTCCAGTAACTAGCTCCATCTTTGTGATGAATAGTGACCTGTTGACGGCGACCTGTCTTACAACGGAGTTTTCCACAAGGGCCAAGGTCTCCTCCCTGTCCTCCTTGGAAAGTCTGCCGGAGCCGGTCCTGATCTGCAGGATAGCCTCGTAGTAGCTGCCGAGTTGCCTGGAGCACTTCCTGCATACGGCGTTTTTGATCCTCACTATGGTAGACGCCTCGTCTTCGGCCTTGTAACCCATCACGTCGCAGACCGTACGGACAGTCACCGCGTACACCCGGGGATCCTGCTCATCCACCACAATGGTCATGAAGACCGGTACCGCATCGCGGACCACCGAAAGGGCGTTCGCCGCAGCATCCTGAATGGCGACCAGCCGGTTCCTTTTCAGCCAGCGATCCACGAACTCGTAATCCCCACAGTTAGTACAGACCCTCAGGTCCACATGGTACGGGAGGGTAGTGAGCCTCCTTCCCCCGAGCCAGCAGTCGATACAGAGGCTGTCCAGGGACTTCTCGCAATCCCTACCGCACTTGACGCAGAAGCTCAAAGGAGCATCACCTGCGCGTGCTTAATTCCGCCGATAACCATAACGCAATCGGGGGAAACCTTCCCCTCGGCAATTGCTATGGCCACGACCTCCTCCCCCACCAGGTTCATGAAAGTGACGGACTTCATCCTCTCCACGAAGGCCTCGGGCGTGACGGCTTCGCCCTTGTAGAAGGTCTCGCTGACCCTCAGTTTGGCCCCACCTCCCTCGAAGGTCATCCCCAGAACGTCCTCGTCGCAGGCAGCCAGTATCCTCTCGTTCCCGTGTGTGTGGATCCTAACGTACATGCTCACACTCTTTTGTACAGGTTGCCGGCCTTGTAGAACTCGCCGGCGTCGTGCAGTTGCTTCAGGGCCCTGCGGACCTCTGTTTCTGGCAATCCATGGGACTCCCCGTGCTGGACGAACTCCTCCTCGGTGAGCCCATCGCCGCCGAAGTCCTTCATGATCTCCCTCACCACGTCCATCTTGTTCCTGTCCTTGGAGCTGATGCCCGTGGCGATCTTGTCGATGTCGAACCCCCCGTCGTCACTACCAACGATCTTGCGGAGGTAGTCCTCCACCAGGTCCACCGCGCGGTTGGAATCCACGTCGGTGACAACGTTGCTGAGCCTCATCTTCGCCGACGCCTCCGACAGGCGGACGAAGGCTTCCAGCTGCCTTGCGGTGATCGGGACGGAGTTCCCGTCCCCGCCCATGGCCCTGATCCTCAGGAAGCTGCGCTCAATAATGTCCTTGGCATCCTCGGTCATAACCGGGGTGATCCTCTTGGAGTACGCCACATATTTCCTCAAGATCTCCACGTTGTACACCGGACGGATATTGTCCGTGTTCTCCAGGATCCTTTCAGTATCAACGCCCTCGACATGAGTGCCCTCCGGCATCATCCTCACCTGGCCGCGCTGGTGGGCCTTCAGGATGTGCTCTGTGATGGCGGTGTCCTTCTTCTTCTCGGGCTTGTCCGTGAGCACGAAGATCAGGTCGAAACGGGACATGAGCGCCGGGGGCAGATCAATCTGATCGGCGATAGGTGTGTCCTCCTCGAACCTCCCGTACTTGGGATTGGCTGCCGCCAGCATGGAGCACCTGCACTGGAGGGTGGCGGTGATGCCAGCCTTGGCCACGGAGATCCTCTGAGACTCCATGGCCTCGTGCAGGGAGGACCTGTCCTGGTCGGTCATCTTGTCAAGCTCGTCGATGCACGCCAGGCCCTTATCTGCCAGGACTAACGCCCCCGCCTCTAGGGTCCACCTTCCGTCTCCGAAGTCGTCCCTGACCGCTGCTGCTGTAAGTCCAGCGGCGGAAGCCGACTTCCCGGACGCGTAGATCCCCCTGGGAGCCAACATGCTCATGTACCTTAGCAGTTGCGACTTGGCTACCCCAGGGTCGCCCATTAGCAGGATATGCATGTCGCCCCTCATGACGGTGCCGTCGTCCATCTCCTTGTGGCAGCCTCCAAATAACTGCAGGGCGATGGCCTTCTTGACCGAGTCCATGCCATAGATTGACGGCGATATGGACTTGACGATGTTGTTGAAGAGCATGGGGTCCTTGGACATGCGAACAATCTCCTTCTCGTCGTCCTCGGTGATCTGGATCTCGTCATACTCGTGCTACTCGAACTCTACAGAGATCACGTCCAGGTACGTCTCAAACACGGTGGACTTGTCCCTATCAGACTTCTCCACCGATCTGAGAATTCCGTTCAGGGTGATCTTGTTCCCTGCGGTGATCTCCCCGGCGATGTCGTCCTCTACGTAACCGGTGATCCTCTCTGGCTGGGCACCTCCCCTGAGACCCTCCGGACTCTCTTGTATCTCGATCTTCTGAGTGTCGATGAACACTGATGCCTTGTCGTCCAGTATGAAGCGAGTGGTCTGCCTGTTGCAGCTCCCCTCGGGGTTGGAGCACATCATGGGTTCTTTAAGAAGCATCCCCGGCTGGTCCACCCACATCTCGGTGCCGCACCTGGCGCACCTGAAGAGGGCGGCAGTCATGCGGGGCTTGACAGTGGTGACCTTCCTGGCCAACCCCTCCACCGCGATGAGTCTCCTGAGGTGGTCGGCGCGAAGATTGCGGATCTCTACTTTGGCGTCCCTCGGGAGGTTGGTTATCCTGACATTCATGGCTTCGCCCGGGCGGCTAATGTTTGGGACCAAGAACATGACCGTCTTCCTTGCCACTTCTAGGCACCTGTCCGGGTCGTCGAGTACGAACATGGCGAAGTCCACGTTGTATGTGTTGATGTCAGCATAGTCCACTATGAGGCTCTTCTTCTGAGGGAAATTGTCCGCAATGCAGGAAATCATGATGCGGTACTTGTCCCTGGAGAACACGTCGCCCCAGGCTGCCTAGATCTCGCTATCCTGGAATACCACGCCCATCTCAGGCACCCCCCGAACGGCACCCCTCGTCGACCCACCAGACCCATCCGCCGCGGTCCATCGACACCTCT
>CAZXOR010000078.1:0-5517 GCA_964642395.1 uncultured Methanomassiliicoccales archaeon
TCATGTGATTCACCAGTCGCTGATCTTCGTGTTCGCTCTCGAGGACAGCATCTGCTTGATGGGCTCCCAAGAACAGCGGACGTGCTTCGGTGCCATCCCATTCTCCTTGATCCAGTCCGCGATGAAGTCCATCGTGTAGTGATCGCTGGGATATCCGCTCCCGATGTTCATACCAAACTCGACACGGATCTCGTCCATTATCCTGTCCCTCGTGACCTTAGCCACGATCGAAGCAGCCGACACCACAAGGTATGTATCATCCGCTTTATGTTTTGCTATAATTGCTGCATCCGGGACCAAAGCACCCAGACGCTGGGAGAACGCCGCCTCGTTGACGTCTGGGCAGTCGGCGTAGACCGTGGTCTTGCCGTACTTGGACACCCCTTCGGCGAACATGTAAAGCTCCACATCGTTGAGGGACATGGTCTTCTTGCGCGCGTCGATATCTTCAGCGGTTGTCACCACGACGCCCCAGTCCGCCACGGCGACGATCTCCTCGTACATAGCCTCGCGCCTCTTGGGGGTGAGCTTCTTCGAATCCTTCACACCGATGGACACGAGGGCCTCGTCCGTCTCCACCGAGACGGTGCCCACGACCAGGGGCCCCATAACGGACCCCCTCCCCGCTTCGTCGACTCCGCAGTGCATATCATCTTACCGAAATAATTGTTGATATATCTTCTTTAAGTTGATTTCGTGATTGTAGGCTCATGGCTTTGAAATGCGACCTGCAATATGGCAAAGGCGATACTGGATACAAGCTCACCCGCGTCGGTGTGAAGGGTGTTCGTAAACCCGTTCTCGTACATAGGGAGGGGATCGACGGAACCCTTAACAACGCGCTCAACTGCTCCATAGACATCTTTGTGGACCTTCCCGCAGAGCAAAAGGGGTCCCACATGTCCAGGAACGTGGAGGTCCTCAATAAGGTTGTGAAGAAGAGCATGTAGAACCCTATCACTGCCATCGAGGATATGGCGGCGGACATCTGTAGAAAGCTCCTGGAGCACCACGAGTACGCCGCCACGGCAAACGTGAGCATATCATCCGATTACTTCCGCAGCTCCAAAACTCCGCTGGGGATAGATACCTTCGAGATGTTCACGCTCCTGGCCGGAGGTCACATAGTCCGCGACGGCCCCTTGACCAAGACAGTTGGCGTCATGGTCACCGGAATGACCGCGTGTCCCTGCGCCCAGCAAACCGTCACCGAGATATTAGAGTATGAGGGCGATATGTTGGTCATGTCACACAACCAGAGGAACGTGGTCACAATCACCATGACCATGCCCGAGGACGTGACCATCGAGGCCGACGAGCTCATAGACATCGCTCAGGACTCCTTTTCGTCCCCCACTTTCGAGCTACTCAAGAGGCCCGACGAGGGACAGGTGGTCATCAACGCCCACAAGAACACCAAGTTCGTGGAGGACGTGGTGAGAGGCATCCTTGACAGAATCGTCAAGAGGTACGCTGACCTCCCCGATGAAGTGGAGGTCAATGTCATCAGCGATTCTGAGGAGTCTATCCACAAACACGATGCCTTCGCCGAGAGGATCGCCACGCTCGGGGAGCTCCGTCAGGAGAACCAGTAAACCGAAGGCTCTTGAAAATGCACTAGGCCGGAGGCAGGTCCTCCGGCGTCTCATTTTAACGTATCAACCCGGCGGGAGTAGTCTCCCGACCAGAAATCGGCACAAAAAATTCACAAGAGTCGATGGACGGGGGGGGGACCACTCCTCGGGATCATCTAACAACGGGCGGGAGTTCACTGAGCTCCTCGGAGTTGTACTTCTTGATGCTTTTGTCCTTGACCGAGATGTCGCAAACGTAGACGCCCTCCGGGCACTTCAGATCGTCCAAGCACCCAACCCAGTAGACTACGAGGCCGGGCCCGAACAGCTTCGTATAGGGCACAAGTTGCTTTCTGGCGTTGAACCTGAACTCGGTGTTGTCTCCGAAGGAGGCCTTGCTCTCGACCCAGTAGATGGTGTGCCCCTCATACTCCACAGGCTCGTCCAGCAGGCAATCAGGGGTCTTGGTGAACTCAGTGCCCCTCAAGTCGTTTTCAGTCCTGTAAGTGACTCCCTGGTCATCTAGCCACAGGTGGAGCAGGTTCTCGCCCCAAATGCCGCGCTCCTTCTGGCGGTTGTTGGCGGCCGGGGAGTAGACGATGTCCTTCTCCACAGCCTCCCTAACCTCGTCCGCCGTCTCTTCCGATTCGAGAAGGTCTGGATCGCGGATGTAGCTCCAGAACTCCTTCTTGGATGCTCCGTCCTCTAGAAAGATGAACATGGCCGTCAGAATCGGCGGGAACTTGTACTTCCTGGAGAGGCCCATGATGGATGTCCCCTTGCGCCATTCGTTTAACATCTTCTTGGAGTTCTGTTTGACCACGTAGAAGCGCTTCTTGACCTCCCTGGTGGTCTTCTGCGTGAACAGGCTGTCCAGCATCATGTGGTCGTACTCCGAAGACAGTCTCTCTACATCCTCCGCAGTGCGAAGGCTGTTGTATATGTCCTTATACTCCTCGTACCTCATCGGATCACAGGCGCCTGCAGAGGTCCTCCACCGCCGAGATGACCACATCCTTCACCATAGACGTGGACGGGCAGTAGGCGTTCTCGGAGCGCACGAGGAAGTCCTCGGCGGTCATTCCGTTGATGATTGCCGATGTGAGCCAGTCAATGCGGCCTGTGGCCTCCTCGCCAGCGATGATCTGGGCCCCAACGATCCTGTGGGTTGTTCTGTCGGCCAGGACCTTCACCCTCAGCTCCTTTCTGCCATGGTAGTACCTGGCGCGGGTGAGTCCAGACGCCTTACCGAATACAGTGTTGATACCGTACCATGACGCGAGCCTAGCGGACAGCCCAGTGCCGGCGATTTGCTTCTCACCGATGACACTGACCCATGGACTCGCTACGGGTCCGAACAGCATCTTCGGCCCTCCGGCTGCGTTATTGCCGGCGACCTGCCCTTGCCTGACCGCGGTGGATCCCAGTTGGCTCATGGTGGGCCCGGGCATGACCGCGGACTCGCACTGCATGACGTCCCCGGCGATGTAGATGTCTGGGACCAGCCTGCCCCTCCTGTACGGGTTGAGGGTGGGGGAGGCGACAAGCGCACCGAGCTAACCGATGTCGAGGCCCAAGGCCCGGGGAATGTCCAGATTGGCACGAACCCCGGTGGCGAAGATCATCAGACCGCAAGGGTACTCCATCCCGGCGGCAGTGACACTCTCCACCTTCTCCGTGCCGTTGACGGCCTGGATGGGGGCTTTCATGACGAACTTGATGCCCATGCCCTCGAGATAAGCCTGGATCTCGTCCGCCATGTCCTTGTCGGCGATGCGAGGGATGACCTGGTCCATCATCTCGATGACCGTGACATCTTTCCACATGGACCTCAGAGAGACTGCCAGCTCGAGCCCGATTACCCCGGCGCCTCCAATGACGACGCTGTCCATGTCTTCGAGAGCAGACTGGATGGCTTTCCCGTCCCTTACGGTCCTGACCACGAAGACGTTCCCAAGGTCGGCACCATTAACCGGCGGTATGAAGACCTTCCCGCCAGTGGCGATGACCAACGCGTCGTAAGGGTACGTCCTTCCGCCAGCCGTGACGATCTTGGCCCTGCCGTCCACGGACTCGACAGTGGTGCGGGTGATGACGTCGATGCCGCGCTCCTGATAGTAGAACTCTGGTCTGTGCATCACGATCTCGTCCCATCTGCTCCTTTCTTCAATTCCCCAGGGGATGGCGCAGGGCGAGTACGCGATGTCCTCATCTTCGGTGAATACGGTTACCTTCGCGTCCGCCGAAGCCCTCTTGGCGGCGGAAGCGGAGGACATCCCAGCCGCCCCCGATCCGATGACTATAATTCTCCTTGCCATTTGGCTTACCTGCCATTCCGTATACCATAGACCTAAAAACAGTTGGGGTGCACGCGCGCACGCGACCAGCCCGCGCATGGAGTTACTGGCATCTAGCACATACGCATCCCATGCCATTCCGCATATGTTCGGCGTTAACGGGCGGAGTGAAGAGTTAAATCCCCATCCAAGATAATAGAGACCGATGAAAGACAAGAGATCGCCAAGGCAGCTGGAGGCATTGTGGAAGGAGGATGACATATCAAACGGCCGAAAGGTCAGGGTGATGGTCATGATCATGCGCACTAATGGCTGCTGCTGGGTCAGGAGCGGAGGCTGTAACATGTGCGGGTACCGCGAAGCTTCCATGGACAGCGTGACCGAGAAGGACCTGCTCGAGCAGCTGGAGCAGGCTCTCAGAAAGTACGAGGGAGAGCCCTTCGTAAAGATCTACACTTCCGGCAGCTTCCTGGACGACAACGAGGTGCCCCCTCAGGTCAGAAGACGCATCTTCGAGGCGTTCTCTGGATGCGAACGCATATTGTTCGAGAGCCGTCCAGAGTTCGTGACGCCTGAGTCGCTGGCGGACATGCCGATGACCGCGACCATTGCGCTGGGCCTGGAGAGCTCCGACCCGGTCGTCCTGGAGACTTCCGTCCACAAGGGTTTCACGCCGGAGGACGTCCGCAGGGCCGGAGAACTGATTAAGGCCTCCGGCAAGTCAGTCAGGACGTACCTTCTGCTTAAACCCCCTTTCATGACGGAAAAGATGGCCATCAAGGATACCGTGAAGTCCGCCAGATTCGCGGACCCGTTCTCCGACGAGATCTCGGTCAACCCCCTGAACGTCCAGAGAGCAACCTATGTGGAGCATCTCTGGAAGAAGGGCGAGTTCAGGTCCCCGTGGATCTGGTCGCTCATCGAGGTGTTCAGAAGGCTGTCTGGTACTGTCAATGCGAGGCTCATGTCCTCGCCCTCGGGGGGAGGCACCATGAGGGGCGTCCACAACTGTGGCGAGTGTGACCACAAGGCCCTCAACGCTGTGGAAAGGTTCAGCTACACGCAAGACGTGTCCGACCTGGACGTGGACTGCGGATGCAGGGGGAGGTGGGAGGCTTACATGGAATCCGAGGCCATCCTAGGATCCCCGGCCGACCTGGATCACGACTTCAAAAACGATTTGATCCTAAGGGTGTGACACTATGGAGTACGAGATCAAGAGAGGCTGGTTCAAAAACATCGAGGGTGACTTTCTGGAGCAGATGATGGCACAGGTCTTCGGCAACGTGGCCAGGGAGGATAACCTGCTCGTGTCGTCCTACGGGATACTCGAGAGGATAGAAGTCAGGGTGATCGCTAAGGACAAACTGGACATCGCCACTATAAACAAAAAGGGCTGCTCAACCGATGACGGAGCCATCCTCGACAGCAAGAGGCGCTTGAACGAGTTCGCCGAGAAGGCGACCGGCTTCGACGCTAAGACCCGCATAAAGAGAGCCCAAAAAAAGGCGAAGGAAGGCACCCTCTGAACCCCTTCCCCGAAACCGCTTACTCTCTTTTTTTATTACAGGGGCGCGATTGTTCTAATCACGGACTTCGTGAACAGCAACAGCGAGAGGAAGTCGACAGTACAAATAGACGACTGT
>CAZXOR010000079.1:0-5462 GCA_964642395.1 uncultured Methanomassiliicoccales archaeon
CGGTGCACCTCACGCGCATCAGGGAGAACAGGCCTACCAACGGGCTCTCAAGGCAACACGTGGCCGCTGTGAACGCGGTGGCACGCATGGCCGGCTCCGAAGTAAAGGGGTGTAAGATCAGTTCCGGAGACCTATACTTCATGCCCGGGGACAAGCAGGTCTACAACATCAACGTTAACATAAACTCCGCGGGGAGTATCAGCCTCGTACTGCAGGCAATGCTGCTAGCGGCCCGCAACCACACCCAGAGGCTGACAGTGGACATCTGCGGCGGCACAAACGTCATGTGGGCTCCCCCTATAGACTACTATCAAACGTTGCTATTCCCGATGATGAACCGCATGAACATCAATGCCGACGTAAAGATTATCAACAGGGGCTTCTATCCCTAGGGCGGGGGTCGTGTCATCGCCACGCTTGACCCCATAGGCTCGATCAAACCCCTGAATCAGGACGCCCTAGGCGACCTGGTCGTGGTTAAAGGCATATGTTTTTGCCAGCGCCTATCGAACTGGGTCTCGCAGGAGATGATGAAGAGCTGTACGGAGACAATGAAGCCCTACGCGGACGTGGAATTCGAGCGGCAGCTCACGGACGGCGGGTCCCAGGGGGCCGGACTGGTCCTCGTCGCCGAGTACGAGAATGGGATGCTAGGGAGCAATGCCCTGTTCTCGAGGGGGCACCCGCCGGACAAATGTGGGAAGGACGCTGCCGTCGACCTCATCAGGGAGATAGAGAGCGGTTCCACCATGGACGTGCACACCGCCGACCAACTCCTCCCGTACATGGCCATGTCCGAGGACTGCAGCAGCTTTTCCGTGTCTAGGATCAGCAAGCACTTGCTAAGCCAGATGGACACCTTGGAATCTTTCTTGGACGTCAAGTTCGGCGTTGAGAGGAAGGACGATGTCTATAGGTTCAGTGTTACTCCGGGGGTGAGGTAGTGAAGCCGTTCGTCCACATTAACTGCGCCATGTCCGCTGACGGGAAGATCGCCGGTTGCGACCGCACCTAGGTCATTATATCCTCGGATGAGGACAAGGCCAGGACTAAGAACCTCCGCAGGAAGTATGACGCCATTCTAGTCGGCGTCGGAACTGTTATAGCCGATGACCCGCATCTCACGCTCAAGGACCTGGACTACGACACCAATCCCGTTCGCATTGTCTTGGACCCCCACGGCAGGACGCCAGATGACGCGCAGATCCTGGACGACAGGGCGCCGACCGTGATGGTCACCCTGGAGGACTGCAACCGCGAGTGGGACTGCGAAGAAACCATCAGAAAAGGGAGGGGCTCCATTGACATCAATGCTGTGCTCGAAGAGCTGGCCGAGGACATCGGCATCAAGAGCCTCCTGGTGGAAGGTGGTGGGCGCACGATTGCATCGTTCTTCAGGGCTGGGTTGGTGAACCGCTACACGGTCTTCGTTGGCGGTCTCGTCATAGGTGGGTCGGACGCCCCCACACCGTGTGACGGCGACGGATGGGTTGTCCCGGATGGGGTGAAGCTAAAGCTGATCAATGCGGAGACCCTCGGAAATGGGGCGCTTCTGACGTTTGAGACTGTCCGCCGAGTCAGAACTGGTTGTTCGTCACGGGCCCAAGGACGAAGCGTAAGTAGTTGAAGTTCGAACCGAAGACCTTGTTGGAGATCATCTTGTAGGTCTTCTTTGTTACGTTTTAGAGGATCTTGGAGCCTTAGTTTGTCAGTTGATACCTATACGCATACACGTACGCACCATGCACCAAGCACGTACGTGTATGCGTATAGGTATCAACTGACAAACTAAGATTCTACAGGGTTTAGAGTGGGTAGATGTATCATATCAACACCTTGGGATTGCCTTTCGAGAAGAGGCATAGGCTAATCAGACGGCCCGAGTCTCTCACCTCAAAAATATCGACCACAGGCTTCGGATGATAGCTATCAGCTCATGCCAAAGAGTGGAAAACCGGGCGATGCGATGTTCCGCTCGCATTGCTCGGTTAACAGTGAAGACGTCTACCACTTCTGCTGACGTATCCGTCATCGAAATCACGGTTACGAGATACACCCACCCACTTTCAACCGTGGAGAACTCAGATCTTCTTCCTTAAACGGGATCACAATCCCCTGGATGTTAGCCCTTATGGAAAGGAACGAGTCTGTCTCGATGTAATCGTATCTTCTGTCCCAACTAGGTACTTGATCATCTGCCTTACCCTGGGACACAATTGGACCTCGTTGAAAACGATCAGCGACTCGTGCTCGAGCATGACCCTGCCGATGGCTACGGATAGCGAATCCAAAAAGTCGTCGATGTTCTCGTTGTAATTGTCGAAAACCTTCTGACTGCAGGGTCCAGTTTCGAAAAGTCGATTATGATGTGATTTGAATACTTGTTCTTCCCGATTTCTTTGGCCAGATGGCTTTTGTCGGCATGACGGACCCCGTTTATCAGAATCGCTAATAAACCTCCGTTCTCTGCCTTTCACTTCAGTAATTTGTCGTAGACCTTCCTGCGGAGATTGATCATTATATTGCATCAATGCATATGATAATATTTATTTTTCACGAAAATCAAACTATGGATCTGTTAAACGAACGCTCTCCACGGGAACTCGTGCCCTCATCCCGGCCATGGGGTCGAACCTCACCACCTCGTATCTGAACCTGCGATTCAGCTCCCAGATCTCCTACTTGCAGACCCCTAGTTTCGGGTGTACGACGCCCATGAGCATCCTGAAGTACTCGCCGTAGAAGCAGGTCAGTGTCTTGGAGTACGAGGTGAGGAGGGACTCTGTGTCAGTCTCCTTGAAGAACCTCTTCTGCATGGTCCAGATGCCGTCTCCCCTGCACCTGCGGGTGAATACTACTCTGCTCGAGGAAGTGTCGATCTCCAGTGGCATCATGTCCACGTAGATCACGTAGTTTCGCAGGTTCACTATGACCGACGCTTCGAAACCTAGCATCCTGTGCTTCAGTGACTTGAACTCGGAATCTAGACCGTGGATCTTGGCGCAGACTGCGGCCAAGTTCTTGCAGGAGTATATCCTTGAGAGGAAGTCGGTAAGAAGCTGGCATAGCTCCACGGTCTTGGCCTCCAGAGCGTCGTAGCTGTTCCAGCTGGACAAAGAGGACGTCCCGACCCTCTGTACAGCGTTCCGGAGCTCGGCGAGCTTGGATTCCATATCGAGTAGCACAGGCACATCAGCCTAACCTCTTCGTAAGTTCTGAAGACGGGAGAATCTTGTAGGCACTTTAACTCTCTGCGGGGTTCGAAGACATGATCATGTAATGCCATATAGCGACTTAAGGTGGACTGACGTACATTACGGAATCTACACGAGACCAAGCAGCCAGCATCGTCACGTCCTCCACCTTGGACTCCAGGAATGAGACGATCGTCACATCCCCTCTATATTGATGTAGGCCCGGACGGATGAGAACACCTCGCCGGTGACTCTCACCCCGTCCATTGCCTGGTCCAGATCGAACCACGACAGGTCGCCCACCAGGGACATCTACCTAGGCCAGTACTCGGAGAACGGTTTGCGGTCCATGCCGGATCCTGACACTATATCGACGGTCAGCAAATCGCAGCCCATGCAGGCGCCATTGTCGAACAGAGAAATGGAACACAGCCACTCCAGGATATCTGCGTCGCGGATTATCCCGAAGTTGTTCATGTGGCGGTCCGTGTTCCCGATGATGTAGTAGAAAACCAGCATGCAGTCCAGGAACGGGACGACATCGAGTCCTTTGGCAGAGTATCGGGAGACCAGATGGTTATACAGGGGCACCCCGAGGTCCCAGATGCCGGACCTCACGATCTGATGAGCGGTTACGAATTTCATGTCGGTATCGATAAAGTCCTTGCATATGCTGCATATGGCTCCTTTGAACTTCGGAGCCTGTATTTTACATACGACAGTCCCATGGTCTTGACGATTATGGAGGCCGCCACCTCGTTGTACAGTTCCTGTATGAACGAGGCCTCCCCCGATTTTAAGAGGCATCGGCGTCCGTCTACAATACTCCATCGCTTCATGAGCATGCCATCCAATGCCAAATCCAGAGATGCTATATCCAGTTCTCTCGTCTACAGTTTCTTCCCAAACAAGAGGTCCTCCACGTCTTCCGAGAACTCGTTGTCGAAGAAGTTCATCTGCTCCTAGCGGACATTGACATCTATAGGGCGGATCCACTAGTGGTCGGTGAAGCTCAGGCCGAGAGATTTTGTGATCAGTAATGCTGCTTTGTCGATGTCTAGAATTTCCAGCAACGTCTCCAGTCTGGTGCAGATGCTCGATATGGATCTGCCGAACCACCAGCTCTTGAACTTGCCCGCACAGACCATTCCATCCAATATGATTCCAATGAGTATCAGGACTGCATTGTATACGTCGGACACACCCGACATCCTTTCGTCATCGTCATCTATGTCGATGGCCACGACGCGTATGTATTTGTGTATCAGATCGTACCTCACGACAGCTCCCATCCAACTTGCTATATCGCTATCGTAGTCGGACTATTTTAACAAAACGTACATTCCTCGCAACCGCTCCTATCATCCCCTGGCCTTTATCATCATCCTGTCCGAGTGCCCCGCATGAACTACGACACCGTCTTCAAGTTTGCCATTCACGATCTCCGTCGTGCCGTGATAGTCGTGGTTATAGCAATTGTCATGGTGGTGACGGATGATACGGAGGACAGGTACAGACTGTACATCCACATGGACGTGGACGCCATCTAGGGACAGAAGGGCACTCTCTAACAGCACATGGAAGACATCATAATGTCTGAATATGGAACGGGTTTCACTATATACTGGGCCGATGGAGCGTACGTCGACGGGAGCGACATCATATAAAGCAGGACCCTTGCAGACACCCTGATCAGGGCGTCCTCCGGGGACATTAACACCATCGCTGAATTTGCCTCGGAGCAGAGAGAGATCGTATCTGTCGCGAAGGAGACTTACTGCTCTGCCGTTTCCGTCATCTGACAACATAAGCGGGCATCTGCTCATCCATCTTCTTCAAAGTCACTGGAAACCCGGGTAATAAGAACAAGCTTATTAGTATACGCCTGCTATGGCTGACCCATGCACATAGTTCAGCCTAAAATGGAAATAGACGTTCTGAAGGAGAACAACAAGATCGCCCACGAGAACTACCGCCTCATGAAGAGCAAGGGCATCAAATCCGTCGACTTCATGGGGTCCATCGGAGCCGGGAAGACCGCTCTCATCATCAAACTGGCCGAGAAGCTCAGGGCCAAGGGTGTCCGCGTATGTGCCATCGCCGGGGACGTCACCGGCGCCGATGACTATACCAGGTTCGAGAAGTCCGGCCTGGAGGCCATGAACTGCAACACCGGCCACGAGTGTCACCTCGACGCCAACCTGGTCAAGAAAACTCTGGCGGAGATCGACCTGGACGACTACGACGTCATCTTCATAGAGAACGTCG
>CAZXOR010000080.1:0-5426 GCA_964642395.1 uncultured Methanomassiliicoccales archaeon
AGGAGCTCAGGAGGAGGAAAATGTACGACCTTGCGGACATGATCCGCGACCGTGTTAAGGATGCCGGATTTTCCCTGGAGGACTTGGCGGAGGGTGTCAAATGGAAGAGGCTTTGAAGAGGAAAGCCGTCCTGGCCCTTGGCGGGGCTGTACGCCTTCCGGAGGGGTTCGAGATGCCCGTCAAGGTGTCCCACTCCACCGCCGGGCCCGGGGCTGGGTTTGACTCCGTGGTCTTCGAGTTCGAGGGGCTCAGAGTCAAGAAGTCCATCTCCTATGACTCCAGCGAGTTCGAGCTAGTTGTCGGAAAGAGGGGAAAATTGTCCATGACCAGACGCGGAAGACCCTTCATCCCCAGAGTTAGCATAATACCGGTCGTCAGGCACTGCCCTCAGCAGGCGTTCTTTAACCTCAGCTCCCGTTGCATTTTCGACTGCGCCTTTTGCTCGTCACCGATCCTGAACCCGTCCCAGGAGAAGCACCTTTCCACCGGGAGGATTATGCAGATGCTGAAGGAATCCATGGCCGAGCAAGAGGTGAAGGCGGTGTCGTTCACCAGCGGCGTCATCGGAGACGTGGACACCACGGTAGCTATGTTTGTGGACGCGGTGAAGGCGGTTCGCGCTAAATATCCCGGCATGCGCATAGGCGTGGAGCCCTACGTGTCCTTGGAAGAACACATTGGGATGTTGAAGGACGCCGGGGCGGATGAGATAAAGATCAACCTGGAGTCCCCTCGGAGGGACATATTCGAGAAGGTATGCCCAGACCTGGACTACGACAGGATCATAGACCTCCTCTCCAAGGCGGTAGAGATCTTCGGCAGGGGCAACGTTGTGTCGAACATCATCTACGGCATGGGAGAGACTGACGTCGACATGGATGTTGCCATGGAACGTCTCTGCCGCATGGGTGTGCTCCCCGGGCTCAGGGCGCTGAGGATCAACGACCTCAACCGCATCAAGCTCATGGAGGTGGGAATAGAAGGGGGTATGATCACTTCGGAGCGCGTTATGAGGCTAGCAGAACTCCAGAAGGCCGCCATGAAGAGGCATAGCTTGACCACGGAGACCTCCCACACCATGTGCTTCGAATGCGGGTGCTGCGATCTGGTCCCCTTTAAGGACTTCTGAATCGTGGGTCGAGTCTGGTTCTTAGGGAGTCCAACAATTCGCAGGACTTGCACCTGCTTCTAACCGTGGGCTCGCTACATCTGGGGCAGGGGTGGAGCGACGCCACCTGGTACTCTAGGTGAAGCATCGGGCGCAGGGTGTCGAACGATGACAGTATCCCAAACTTCACTCCTGGCGACCTGTCTTCCAAGCCGTCCACGATGTTGCGGTACTGGTTCCTGAGCGCCTCTTTCCAATAGGGACACACGCCATCCCAGAACTCCGTCCCGGACACCAGGGCATAGAGTAGTGTCTCCTTCTCCGGGATTGTCCTCATGGGCATGAACCTTGGTACCAGGCCGGGCTGGACCCTTTCGTGGGGCCCCATCCTGGCTAGCCTCTCGATGTCCCCCCTGGCGAAGTTCATCATGATTGACTGGGCCATGTCGTCCAGGTTGTGGCCGGTAGCCAGCCAATCGGCACCGATCCTCCTGGCCTCATCGTTTAACAGCCTCCTGCGGAACACGCCGCAGTAGGTGCAGGGGCTGGAGTTCCCGGAAACGGGGGCGGCCTCATCCATAGTGACCCCAATCTCCGTGAAAGACCTGAGATGGAACTGAATGTCGTTGGACTTGCAGTACCTCCTGACGATGTCCACGCTCGGGGGGCGGTAACCCTCTATCCCCTCGTCTATGGTGATGGCGTGGACCTCCATGCCATCGACCAGACCGAAGACCGACGCGACCATTCTCAGGGCGACCATACTATCCTTGCCACCGGAAACCGCCACGGCGATCCTATCCCTGCGGTCCACATTCACCTGCTTCCTGATCTCCCTCTTGACTCTACGGTCCACGTAGCGTATGAAATGCCTGTCGCATAGGTGAGAGCCGTTGTATCTGACGAATGTGACGGCCTCGCGGTCGCAGAGGTCGCATCTCATGTGGGGTCCCCTTTGGACCCCATCGTATCCTCTATGATGGACTCCATCATTTGCGCAAGGACCTTGGACGGGATGTCAGGGAGGGAGACGGCAGTGTACATGCCGGTGCTGTCGGTGACCTTGGCGATGCTGAGCAGGCCTTGACGGTCCAGGTCCTGCAGGTAGATCCAGTACTGGGTGTGCTTCCTCACCTGGATACCGAACTCCTCACAGACCACGGCGTAGTTCTTCTCCACCGTGCTGGACGGGATGGAAGGGCGGTCCTTGATGGAGCGTGCTGCCGAGAGGAGTACCGCCATCCTGCCTGGGTCCAGCACTCTGAGTCTGGACTCCGTTACTGTGCTGTATATCATGGCTTTGGCGACCCTTACATGCTCAATACCGACCTCGCCTCTGTAGTCCTCCTCAGCGATGTTGGCAGCCCTGTCCAGCAGCTCTATCGCCACGCGCGCGTCCCCGTACTCTGAGGCATGCTCCGCTATGAGATCAATGGCCTTGGAGGTGATCCTCCCGGGGTACAGCACCTCGTCCGCCCTAGCCTGGGCGATCTCTCTCAGCTCCCAACGGAAGTAGTGGTCGAACACCACAGTGTTGGACCTGCAGAACGTGGAGATGGATGCCTCGTCCAGCAAGGGCTCGATGGGCTCCTGGGAGATTAGGACCAGGGACACCGGGGACCTCCTGTTGGGGTCGGACCTGGTGAGCTGGTAGATGATGTCCCCAGATCCCTTGCGGAGAAGAACGTTCACCTCGTCTAGAATGACCACAGTACCGCGGTCGCTGGAGGTGAAGTGGGATGCCATTGACCTGGCTATCTCGTCCGGCGAGAACCCGAGGTCGGGGTATCCTCTATCGAAGTGCCTCACTATCTGCAGTAGCACCCCGGTCTCCGAGATGTTTCTGCAATTGATGTAGATGACGTCGCCGGGCCTCCCCGCTTTAGAGAGGTGCTCGAACATGTCTGTGAAGAACCTCAGGGCGGTGACGGTTTTTCCCGTGCCTACGCTGCCAAAGAGGAACGCGGTGCACGCGCGCCCGGATTCGGCTAGGGGCCTGAACAACCTCTCCAGTGCTAAGAGCTGCGACTCCCTATGGACCAGGTTGGACGGAACGTAGGCGTAGTCGAATATGAATCCGTCGCGGATGATGACTGAGGCTCTTTCGAACATTTGATTAGTTCCTGCTGAAGCGGGTGAAATCAGAGCAGGACAGGACGTCAATGCCCTCCCTCTCCCACACATCGCACATCAGGTTGACCCCGAGAGAGTCCGAGGACATGTAGCCGGAGATCACGGTGTTGACGTTGTTCTTCCTAACCTCCTCGATCTGGCTTTCCGGGAAATGCATCCCTACAACGGTGCCCACGCTAGCCTGGGCGAACTTTTCATAGATCTCCTTCGGACCTGACATGCCGCCTGTCATTTTGCACACAGTCCTTCCGCAGCGGCCACATTTTGACTCGACGATGATCTCCGGCTGGCTGTTGTATTTCGCGGCCTGCTTGAACTCCAGCTCGGTGTACTGTGTGTCGATCATGTCCCTAAGTGTCCTGGGAAAAGCCTTATCAAATAGGTCTGTGAGGTACCTTTGTACCATGTTGTCCGCCGAGGAATGGATATTCATCAGTGGGACGCCAAGGAGTCTGGAGGCGTCTGCGCTCTGGTTGTAGTTAGAGCCCATGACCTCGCGGAAGACGTTGTTCATGCGCGTCTTTATGAGCCCCTCGGTTATGTTGATCGGGACGCCGGCCTTGTGGTACATGTCGGTTTGCATCCACATGACCTCGGGGAACCTCGTCCTGGCGGTGCCTATGGAATGGTGGGTTACCAGTGTTGAAATGGTTCTCCCACCCCCAAGTCTGTCGGCCAGCAGACCTCTGCGGGGCCGATGTCGATGCCCTACATCACACACTCAGCCTCGATCCCGCAGGTTTCCTCGGCCATCACGAAAAAACGGGAGTCGGTGTAGGGGTTCCAGAGCCTCTCCGGGTCGAAGAGCTCCTTCCTGTCCTCAGGAAGCTTGTCGTAGGCCTCTCCCGCGTCGTCCAGGACCCTCTGCACCTCGTCAGAGGGACGGAGATCCGCCTCCATGCCGGCCCTTATCGCCAGCTTGTAGGCCTTGTATACCTTCATGGAGACGGGTTAAGGAGAAAAGATAGACAATCCTTCCGCTGTGCTATTCACGCGTCCCTGTTGACGGACTGCGCCGTCCTGCTGTACTTCGTGAAGAAATCGTACATCCTGTAAACTATCTCCGAAAATCCTCCAGGTCATCATCGGAGAACTCTGACTCCATGTCGCTCATGATCAAGAGGACCACCGTGTCCTTGCTGCTCTGGAACTCCTGCCTTTGTCTGTAATCATCACGCTCTTGAACACGGAGTCGCCAGGACTACTGCGGCGCTCCACCATGCTCTTGCGCTCCAGATTGTTCAACATCCTCATGACCGCCGCGGGGGGACCCCCAAGGCGTCCGACAGGAGGAGACGGTGCAGTCCTCGCCTAGGAAGATCATGTTCAAAAAAACGAGGTCCTGGTAGGAAAATATGAGGTCGGAGTCGGCAGTGGTCCTGAACCCCATAACCGTGACGGAGTAGTAAAACTGACTGAAGCTGTCCTTTAACATGACGGACCCCTCCTGTCATCGAGTGCTTTGGATGTAGACGGGGACGTGACATCGTAACCCGTCACGACTCTGGCCAGTGATTCGAACCGGCATGCGAAAGGCCCCATGGAGCAAATGTTGATTCATACCGGCACGAGAAGATGGATCACGACAATCCACAAGGACTTATTCGAATCCATGTCGAGAAGCTCGAAAATGTCCGAGAGCGCCGCGTCGGCAATGGCCCCATCCAGTTCTGCCGAGAACATCCCCGGCGCGATCGAAACCAGAAGAAGTGTATGGCCCTTGCAGCCACAGAGTTGCGTCTTTCCCATGAAGGGGGCAAAACCACGATTTGATTAACACATTGCGTCAACTATCTCCTGGTAGCAGAAATTTTCAATGGTGACACACTAAGACACCGAGCAAATCGGTGTGACAGACGCTTCTTTCAGACTATGGGAAAGGTGAGTTTATATAGTACATTGTAGATATATAACGTACTATATTTTGAAAAAATTTCCATAAGGGTGCCAAAGGAAATCAGAAGGGTTGAAAAACCGAGGAACACAGTGGTCGTAGAGAACAAGATGGACAGTTCGAAGAAGTATTCGGTTTGTAAGAGGAAGGACATGAAGTATGTCAGCGACTCCAATCCGCAGCCAATAAACAAGACTGTCATCGGGTACATCATCGACAACAAGTACGTGCAGCTACTGGAGGAAATCGCTTGCAGCGGTTCGGAGGAGCTGCCGTAAGGCAGCTCCGTCT
>CAZXOR010000081.1:0-5416 GCA_964642395.1 uncultured Methanomassiliicoccales archaeon
AATGCATTCTTGACGCTTTCGAGGCAGTTAAACAACATACAGAGGCCGGGACCTCTGGTCCAGGTCAACCACAACACCGCAAATGAGAATCGAGGTACCCTCTCAAATACGCGAACAATCAGTGAACGTTAGCTTTCGTCTTCGTGTACACACGCGCGTATGTATACGCATAGATATCAACTAACAAACTCAGGTTTCAACCTGAATCATATAGAGGAGATGAAGAAGAAATCGGGGGATTGTGAGTAAAATTAAGTTTAAAAAGGATAATTCATAAAGAATTGTGTATAATCAGATCATCTGGCTCCCGCACCGGAGTTGATGAACTGGACCGGCATCATGTCCAGTCCGAAGAGCTTCCTGAAGTCCGGACGGATCTTCTCCAGGTTCCACATCTCCATGGACGGGTCGGAGTCCGAGACCAGCTCCAAGGCCACGGCCCCCTCGGACCTGCTAAGGCGGATGTCCGTCACCGCGTGGTTCCTGTGCCTGTCCGAGATGTCGGCGATCTTTAGGAACATGGCGCACTGCCTGACGGCCAGAGCCTCCTCCCTCGACAGAGACGAGAGCCTGGGGTCTTTAGCTCCGGGGAACTTCTTGTGATGGAACCTCACAATTAGCCCTATTTCCCTGATCTCGTTAATGCTGAACCCCACAAGGTCCGCGTTCTCTATGATTACCTGTGACAGGATATTGTGGTTGGTGTAGCTGATCATTTCCCCTATGTCGTGGAGGATCGCGGCGCAGGAGAGCAGGTTCCTGTAGCCATCGCTCATACAGTGTAGACCCAGCTCCCTAGCCTGGTCAAACAGGGACAAGGCGTTGCGGCTCACGGTCTCCGCATGGGCCTCGTCGTACTAGCAGCGGTGCGCCAGGGCCCTCGCCGAGGAGTCCCTGGTGCTGAATATGGTGTACCCGTGGGACAGCATGTGGTCCAGCTGCATCCCATGCTTCAACCCCTTCTGAGAGATGTGTATCTTGTCTATCCCGAACTGGGACATCAGCTCCTCGGCGATGGCACCACCAGCGACGATGATGTCCACCCTCCCTTTCCTCAGACCGGGGATGGTGTAGCGGCCAATCAAGTCCCTGGACCGGACGATGGGCATCAGATCCCTCAGCTCTCTGAATACGAGGTACGAGGCGTCGTGGTCGCCCCTGCGGGCAGCACACATCTCTGCCAGGGTGATGAACGTACCGGACGACCCAACGGCACGGGAAAACCCAATCTCTCTGACCCTATTCACCGCATGGTACGACGATATGTCCACGTTACGGAGCATGAAGTTGTAATCGTCGTCGGAAACCGGGGCGCGACTGTCTATATGTAGGCCGTAGGCGTACCTAACGGCCCCCATGCTAAGGCTGTCTAGGAAAAGGTTCTCGCCCCTCTCGCGAATGATGACCTCGGTGCTCCCTCCTCCGATGTCGATCTCAATGGTCCTCTCGTCCGGCCCCCTATCCCCGAAGACGCCCAGGGCGATGAGCCTGGCCTCTTCAGTGCCGGGGATGACCTTCACTTCTGCGACTTCTGATATCGCAGATATGAACTCGTCTCTGTTGGACGCCTCCCTGGCAGCGCAGGTGGCGAATGCGACCACCCTGTCCGCCCCCAGATCTCTTGATATCTGCACAAACTTGGAGACCACTAGCGAACTCTTCTCGATGGTGGCCTGGTCGATACAGCCGGTGCTGTACAGGCTTTGGCCCAGGCGGACGGTTTCTTTGTCCTGGAACACGGGGATCCCCGAGGAGTCCTTGTAGAATCTGACCACCAGCAGGTGGATGGAGTTAGTCCCCACATCTATAAATCCAACGGTCTCGAATTCACTGGGTGCCATGCCAGACTCCCCTGTGGTCTATGAACCACCTCTGGGAACGCAGCTTCTTCTCCCCCTTCTCGCGGGTGACGAGCCTGTAGGTCCCGTCTGGAAGCAGCTCCCTGGCCTTCACATTGTCTGCCAGATGGATCTTTAGGATGTTCTCCCTGATATTCTCCATCATCCCCCTGTCGAGAACGGGAAACAGCACTTCGACCCTGGCCAGAAGGTTCCTGGGCATCATGTCCGACGACCCCATGTACATCTCGGGGTTTCCGCCGTTCTCGAAGTAGTATATCCTCGAGTGCTCGAGGAAGCGGTCAATGATGCTGGTGACTCTGATGTTCTCGGACACGCCGGGGATCCCGGGCCTGAGACAACACAGTCCCCTGATATTCAGATCGATTCTAACTCCCTCGTTAGAGGCCTTGTACAGGGACGCAATGATATCGGAGTCAATCAGTCCATTGGCCTTCATAGCTATGTATCCCTGGCCTGTGATCTTGTGTACCTCGACCTCTCTCTCGATCTTATTGATCAGGCTGCTCTTCAGCGTAAGCGGCGCCACCAGGAGATGGTTGTATATCCTGGGCCCGAAGTAGCCGGTGAGAGCGTTGAACAGCTCTCCTACGTTCTCCCCAATCTCGGGGTTGGCTGTCAAGAAGGAGATGTCCCCATACTGCTTGGCAGTGGAGGTGTTGTAGTTCCCGGAGCTCATATGGGTGTAGCGGACCAACCGGCTCTCTTCGAGGCGCACGACCTGGAGCAGCTTCGAGTGCACCTTCAGGTCAACCGGGCCGTACACCACGTGTACGCCAATCTTCTCCAGCTCTCTAGCCCAGAGGATGTTGTTGCTCTCGTCGAACTTGGCGCGGAGCTCCATCAAGACGGAGACGGTCTTGCCGTTCTCCCTGGCCCTCATCAAGGCCTTCATGATGGACGTGTCCTTTCCGATCCTGTACAGGCATATCTTGATGCTCTGGACCTGGGGGTCGTCCGCGGAGGTGGCGATGAACCTGACGATGGTGGAAAACGACTCGTAGGGGTGGTACAGGATCCAATCCTTCTTCCTAATGGCCTCGAAGATGTCCATCCCCTCGGCCAGCTCCGGAGGGGTGTACTGCTCGAAGGGCTTGTCCTTCAGCTTGGGGAAGTCGAGGCCCACGAACTGCCAGAGATCCACTAGCATGATAGCATCGGTTCTGTGCACCTGCACGCCGGAGAGGTTTAGGTTCTTCGCAAACAGCCTGACCATCTCTGTGGGCATGGTGCCCTCGACGACCATCCTCACTGGGAACCCAACATCCCTGTCCTCCAGAGACTCCTCCACGGCAGTCATGAAGTCGCAGGCTTCGTCTATGGTCACTTTCACGTCGGCGTTGCGGGTGACCCTGAACATGTATGCACCGTCCACGTCTAGACCAGGGAACAGCGACGAGATATGGTTCTCGATGATGTCCTCCAGCATGACGAACACCATGCCGCTGGTAGACGGGACCTGCACGAACCTTGGGAGGGGGCCCACAGGAACCTTCACTCTGGCGAAGAGCTGCTCACGCTTGCCGTTGTACATCCTGACGGCGATGTTCAGGGAGTTGTTGGAGATAAACGGGAAGGGGTGGCTGACGTCCAATGCCAGCGGGGTGAGGAGGGGGTGGACTCTCTCCTTGTAGAAACTGACCACCCAGGCCTGCTGGTTGGGGTTCAGGTCCAAGACCTTGCGGATAAGGATCCCCTCCACAGCCAGGCACCTCTTCAGCTCATTCCAACAGATTCCGTATTGCTGGACCAGCTCCTGGACGGTGGCGGACACCTACTCCATGAGCACACTGTAGTTTACGTACATGTAGTCGGGTCCGGGAATCGGTGTTTTCGCCATTATACCCGGGACGCGGATCATAAAGAACTCGTCCATATTCCCGTAGCAGATGGCGAGGAACTTCACCCTCTCCAGCAGGGGGTTGGACTCGTCCATGGCCTCGGACAGGCAGCGCCTGTTGAACTCCATCCAGGAAAGCTCCCTGTTGATGTAGTATTTCTCGTTGTACAGGTCTGGGACCTGCGCTTCCCCCGACATCTTACTCTACCTCGGGCTTACTGACCTTGATGGACTCGCAGTGCGCGTGCAACCCCTCAGCGCTGGCTAGGGCCTCAATGGTGAGGGCCAGGTTGATCAGCCTCTCCTTTGTCAGGCATTGGACTGTGGACGTTTTCATGAAGTGGGCGACGTTCAGGCCGGAGCACATGGCGGCGTGGCCGGCGGTGAGAAGCACGTAGTTGGTCCCGGAGGCGTAGTCCCCGGCGGCCACAGGCGTGTACGGGCCGACGAATATGAACCCATCGTTCCTGACCTTGCTCAGGATGTCCAGGGGGTCGCGAATCTGGATAGAGAGGTGCTCGGGGGTGATGCTGTTCATGATCTCCATGGCCAGATTCATGTCCTCGGCGATAATGTAGTCGGAATTGTTTAGGGCCTTTTCGATGATCTCCCTCTTAGGGGCGTTCTCGATCACCCCCTCCATGATCGTCCAGGTCCTATCTGGGAGATCGGAGTCGCAGGTGACCAGCAGGCTGACAAACAACGGGTCGTGCTCGGCTTGGGCGATGAGGTCCGCGGCGAGGAACTCGAGTACCGCAGAATCATCAACGAAGACGCTGATCTCCGAGGGTCCAGCGGGGAAGTCGATCTTCACTATGTTACATAGCATCATCTTGGCGTCGGTGACGAACACATTCCCGGGTCCGACGATTTTCTGCACGGGCATAACGCTCTCGGTGCCGAGGGCCATGACGGCAATCGCTTGGGTTCCGCCCGTTTTGTATATCTCGTCCATACCGGCGATGTCAGCGGCCATGAAGGTCAGGAGGTTGATTGGCGCCGGTGTGCACATGACGACCTCGTCCACGCCCACAACCTTGACAGGGATGACCGTTATCAGGACGGTGCTGGGGTAGAACGCGCGCCCGCCAGGGATGTAGCAGCCGACTCTCTCCAGCGGGATAATCTTCACTCCGAGGGTGACGCCGGACTCCATTTCCTTGAGCTAGAGTCCCGGGGGCATCTATGTTTCATGAAAGCGCTGAATGTTGTAGGCGGAGTTTTCAAGCTCCTCCACGAGCTCTAGGGAGACCTCCTCGTAGGCCTCCTCGATCTCCTCCCTGGTGACGACGGCGGAGTCGAGGTCTACGTGGTCGAACTTCTTGGCCAGGTCCCTGAGCACCCAGTCTCCGTTCTCGCAGACCATCTCGATGATCTCCATGACGGCGTCCTCGACCTGCCCTATCTTGAACTCACAGTTCTCTCTCCAGAAGTCTTCATTGACTTGTTTCCACATTAGCCCCGTATTTTTTAGTGACTGATTTATAAGATTTGTTTGAAGCCTAGATTGGTCTAAGCTCTATATGATTTAGGACTGAAAAGGCGAGTTCAGAAACTTAGACCAAACCAGGCAAACCAGAATTGTTGTAAAAAGTCGGTGCTTAGGTAAGGGATGCTCTACATTCCGAAACCAAGCACCTGTTTGACAATTGGGACGGTCATTACCTAAGTTGAAGGAGATTTCAAGCCCGTAGTTGCAGAAATAGATTGTGTCGAT